>JBFIWG010000006.1:0-22316 GCA_041606495.1 Nocardioidaceae bacterium | reverse complement strand
TCCGCAAGCTCGCCCAGCTTTCGCCGAGCACGATCCTCGTCGGTCACGGCGACCCGCTCTTGGAGGACGCCTCCGCCGCTCTCGCCGATCTCGCCGCGTCGCTCGCCTGACCGAAGCGTCCAGGTGTCGGACGCCTTGGCGCTCACTGATGCATCATGGCGCGGGAAGTCTCGCAATCTAAGACATGCTGCCGGAAATGTCGGTGGTGGTCGCGCTCTCTCGGTGCAGCACGAGACCTGTGCGGCCGGGGGCTGCGAACGGCCGTTTGCCTGGTGCGAGATTCATCATCCGCACGCGTGGAGCGAGGGCGGAGAGACCAGTCTGGACAACGCCCTGCCGCTATGCGGGTACCACCACCGTCGCGCCCACGACGACCGGTTCACCCTGCGGGTGCTGCCCAGCGGCGAGGCCCGGTTCCGACGACGTCGCTGACGGCGAGATCGTTGGCAGCGACGTCGTCAGCGGCGGGCCGCGTCCTTGACGCAGAGCACCGCCCAGGGCAGAGCGTCGAGCCGCTCCTCGCCGATCGGCTTCCCGCACACGTCGCAGGTCCCGTACGTGCCGTCCTCGAGCTTCTGCAGTGCCCGGTTCACGTCCGCCATCGTGACCTGGAGCTTGTCGTGCACGCCGACCTGGGAGAGCCGGTCCACCGCCATCGACGTACCCTCGCCGACCCGCTTGCCGAAGGAGATCGACCCCTGCTCCGACGGGCGTGCCTCGAGCTGGTCCATTTCCTGGTCCAGCTCGGCCTTCTTCCGGCGCAGCCGGTCCGCGATGTCCTCCATCCCTCCATGGTGCCTTGTGGACGAAACGCCGGGGCTAGGGTGCGGGTCATGCAGCGCGACCAGCTCCGCCCGCAGCCGCCGATGCAGCTGGCGGCCGGCGCGTTCCGTCTGACGGCCATGCACTCCGACGACTGGCCCGTGGAGGTCGCGCTGTCACGTGATCCTGATGTGGTCCGATGGACCTTCTACCCCTCGAAACTCGACTCGGCCGGAGCGCGGGAGCGCGTCGAGGGGTTGATGAGCCGAGCAGCACAAGGCATCTCGCAGTGGTATGTCATCCGCGACGAGCGCGGGGACATGTTGGGCACGTGTGGTCTCGGCAAGCTCCAGCTCGCGACCCCGGAGGTCTTCTACTCCCTGCTGGCCGCGGCGCGTGGACGTGGTGCCGCGACTGAGGCAGTCACTGCTTTGGTCGCCTGGGCGTTGGCCAACGGGTGGACGGCTGTTGCGCTCGAGACCGTCGACGGCAACGCCCCCAGCGAGAACGTTGCGCGGCGGTCGGGCTTCGAGGTCGTAGAGCGGTTCCAGGACGACCACCGAGGCGAGCAGGTCTGGTTGACCCGTTGGAAGCGGCCGGGTCGCCTGGGCGCCTAGGTCGCCGTACCTAGTGGCGCCCCGGCATTTGAGTAGTCGCCCCGATCCGCCGACGACCCGCCGTGCCTCACCGTAGGGGGCATGAACTCACCAGTGACTCTCAAGACCACCTCGGCCTTCTACATCCAGGCCGGTGTCTCCTTCGCCGCGGCGCTGGGGGCAGTGATCCTCGGGATCTGCTACCTGCCCGTCGACGGCTGGATGCGGGCCTTCCTCGCGCTCGGCAGCCTCTTCCTCGTCACCTCGTCGTTCACGCTGGCCAAGTGCGTGCGCGACGCCCAGGAGTCCTCCGCGATCAACAGCCGGCTGGATCAGGCGCGCGTGGAAAGGATCTTGGCCGAGCATGACCCGTTCCAGCTGCAGTCCTGACGGCCTCGCTCAGCCCAGGTAGGTCGCGAGCGCGTGGTAGAGCGGGATGCCCAGCGCCAGGTTGAACGGGAAGGTCACGCCGAGCGAGGCCGTAAGTGCGTGGCCGAGGTTGGCCTCGGGCAGTGATACCTCGACGGCTGCCGGTGCGGCGATGTACGACGCGCTGGCAGCCATCGCTCCGAAGACCGCGGCCCCGCCGACCGAGAGCCCGGCCATGGTGCCAAGGATGGCACCAAGACTGCCTGCGACCAGAGGCATGGCCACTGCGAAGGCGACCAGGAACGGGCCGGACTTGCGTACGTCCCGGAGCCGTTGTCCGGCCGTGACGCCCAGGTGCAGGAGGAACAGCACCAGGACGCCGGCGAACGGGGCGACGAAGACCGGCGCGATCAGCTCGCGACCCGTGGGGCCGGCCACTGCGCCGATCACGATTCCGCCGAGCAGCAGCAGCATGCTCGACCCGGCGAGCACCTCGGTGACGGCCGACCGCAGGTTGCCGCCCTGCCGTGCCCGGTGGGCGATGGCCAGCGCGATGAGGATGCCGGGGATCTCGAGGACCGCGACCAGGGCGGGGAGGAAGGCCTCCGGCGCGGGGCCTACGCCGACCGCGGTCGCGAAGGCGAGGGCGGCGGCGAAGGTCACCGCCGACACCGACCCGTAGTGCGCAGCGATCCCGGCCGCATCGGCAATCGAGAACCGACCCCACCGCTTCAGGATCACGTACGCCGACACCGGCAAGATCGCTCCGAGCGCCAGCGTCACCGCGATCGGTGCGACGAGCTCCGAGGGGGAGGCCTCGGTCAGCGCCGCGCCGCCCTTGAGGCCGATCGCCAGCAGGAGGTACGACGAGAGCAGCTTGGCGGCGCCGGAAGGGATGTGCAGGTCGCTGCGCACGAGAACGGCGACGATGCCGAGCACGAACGCCAGGATCGCCGGGTGGGTCAGGTTGGCCAGAGCAAGGTCCGCACTCGACATGGTGTCCGCCTCAGATAAGTGCACTCTAATGCATGGTTTGTAGTGCATAGATTGTCATGAGAGGCGGAGTGGCGGCAACGTGACCTGGCCCACAAGCCATGTTTGACACGACAGGCTTTGATGGCGACGCTGAGGGTTTCACCCCGAGAGGAGCTGCGAGTGCCCGCGACAGGCGAGATGCCGGCATGGACGTTCTTGACCAACCACGGTCACGTACTGATCTGTATCGCTGGTGATGCCGACGCGCGCATCAGCGACATTGCGGACCGGGTCGGCATCGGCGAGCGCGCCGCGCAGAGCATCGTGAACGACCTGGTCGAGGCCGGGTATGTCGCCAAGACCCGGGTCGGGCGACGCAACCGCTACGAGATCAACCCCGACCTGCACCTGCGCCACCCGCTGGAGGCCGAGCACCGGGTCGGCGAGCTCATCGCCACCCTGGCCGGCTGACACTAGCTAGTCGGCCAGGCAGCTCGCTGCTCGCACCATCACCTCGACGGCCTCGCGGTCCTCGAGCCCCTGGTCGAGGCTCAGTGACCTCCAAGTCTCGAACGCGACTGCGTGGCCGAGCAACGCGCGCAGCCTTCGACGCCGCGATCCGCGGACCCGGAACGGCTGCAGCAGCAGGTCGCGGTGGTGGGCGTCCGTCGTCCGCTCGTGGTCCTGGATCTCCTCCGGCAGTGAGGTGAGGTCGTGCCGCACGCGGGAGAGCATCGGCTCGGCCTCCCGGTAGAAGCGGTAGAGGTCTGCCAGGGCAGCGCGCAGGCGGTCCTCCGCTCCAGGGATCCTGGCCCAGGACTCGGTGTCGGGAAGTGTCTGCTGCGAGGCCCAGTGCGCGCTGCAGGCCGCGAACAGGGTGCGGTCGTCCGGGAAGTGGCGGTAGACGGTGAGTCGCGTGACCCCCGCCTCCTCGGCGAGCGCCGTCACCGTCGTGGCCACCGGCCCGAGCGTCCCGTGCAGGCGCACGGCGGCCTCCACGATCCGCCGGCGGGTCTCGGTCACGTCGTCGGCCCGCTTGCGCATCTCGTACTTCCGCGATTTCGCAGAACGAGTTCGTTCACTCAAAGTGTTGACACCCATGCTCGGCAGGAGGACATTTTCAAAATACACCTTTGTTCACTGGTTCTCGAGAGTGGGGCGAGTCGAATGACGTTGATGGATCCTCCGGCGCTGACCGTGGTGCAGCCTGGCGAAGGTCTCAAGGACGATCTCGGGACGGTCGGCGTGCACTTCAAGCTCTGGGGGAGGGACACCGACGGTGCTATATCGGTTGTCGAGCACCCGTTTGCGGTAGGGGCCCTGGTCCCGCCGCACCTGCACACCCGAGAGGACGAGTACTCCATCGTCACCGAGGGCGAGATCGGCTTCCGGTCAGGTGACCGCGAGGTCGTGCTCGGCGCCGGCGGCTACATCACCAAGCCCCGCGGCGAGATGCACGCCATGTGGAACGCCGGCGACGTCCCGGCCCGCATGATCGAGATCATCAGCCCTGCTGGGTTCGAGAACTTCTTCCTCGAGCTCTCCCAGCTGCTGGCCGCGGGCGAGCAGGACTTCGCTCAGATCGCCGCGCTTGCCGAGAGCTACGGGCTCGAGTTCGGACAGCCCGACTGGCTGCCGGACATCGTCGCGCGCTACGGCCTGACGCCTACTCTCTGAGGTCCTGCCCGGTCGACGTTGTCACGCCGGGTCACTTGGTGCCGGTGCCGAGGTCCTGCATCCCGCCGCTGAGGTTGCCGCCGAAGTCGTTGCCCTTCACCACGGTTCGGTGGCACAGCGGGTCGGCGATGTTCAGCCCGTACTTCTGCGTCTTGGGCTTCTGGTTGTCGGTGGCCCGGTTGCCGCTGACCACGTTGTCGTCACAGCTGACCCCGTCCGTGGAGTCGATCCTGATCCCGTCCCTGCTCGCGACCTCGTCCGAGCTGTTGGTGACGTAGTTGTCGACGATCCGGTTGTCGTCCCCGCTCAGCACGAGGATTCCGTGCTCGCCGGCCTGGTCGATCCGGTTGTTCTCGATGAGGTTCCCGGTCGGCTTCTTGTTGGCCTGCGGCGCCGTCGGGGAGGCCTTGGTCAACGCGATCCCGTCCCTGCCGGTGTTGGTGATCGTGCATCCCGTCACGGTGGACTTGGTGGCCGCGAGCAGCTCTATCCCGTGGCTCGGGACGCCGCGGATCACGCAGTTACGTACCCGGTTCCTGGTCGCCTGGGCGCCCGCATCCTTGCCGTCGAAGACGATGCCGCGGCTTCGCGAGTTCACGACCTTCACCTTGACGATCACGACACGTGAGCCCTTGTCGAAGTCCAGCGCATCGCTCGTGGTCCGGTCCGGCCCGCCGGCGGATACGGCGAGGTTCTTGATCCGCACCCTGTAGGCACCGGTGAAGTTGAACGGTTCGGAGTCCTCCTCGGCGCTCGAGGAGTTCTTGATCATGGTCCTGTTCATCCCGGCCCCGGCGAAGGTGATGCCACGCACGTCGACCCCCAGGTAGTAGTCGCTAC
The DNA here is from genome assembly GCA_041606495.1 of Nocardioidaceae bacterium. Lineage (GTDB taxonomy): Bacteria > Actinomycetota > Actinomycetes > Propionibacteriales > Nocardioidaceae > Nocardioides_C. The sequence goes on along the minus strand of JBFIWG010000006.1, from coordinate 17,097 downwards.
CGAAGTCGAACGTCCCCTTGGTGAACTTGATCTTGCCGCCACCGTTGGACTGAAGGCGGCTGGCAGTGCGCTGCAGGACCGACTTCAAAGAACCCCGGTAGGTGCTGCCCCCGCCGCGCTTCGGGGTCGCCTTGTAGCCGGAGCCTGCGTGGCTCACGACGTACACGCCTCTCTTCGCGACCGGCAGGAGTGCTGGCTGCGGCTCGGGCGAGTCGGGAGAGCGGGTTGACTCCTCGGCGGCCGACTTCTCGGGAGCCTTGGGTGTGCTCTTGGGCCCGGTGGCCGTCGAGATCGCCAGACTTGCGACGAGGACCACCGCGATGCTGGTGATGGCTGCAATCAGGATTCTGCGCGTCATCGGTTTCACCCCATATCCCCCCTCTGAGCCTTCGGGTACGTCGCACGAGTCGACGTCGTTCTCTGGCCAAGGTGTAAACCCCGACGATTCTCCGCTCATCCCGGTCGAGCAATGACGAATTGTGCCTAGCCCCTGGGCGCTTTGAACCCTTTGGACGCTCTGATATCTCACTTTCGCGAGGAGAGGTGAATTTGCCCGAATAGCGCCATAGCAGACCAATCGGGACGAAAATGGACTGTTGTGGAGGTCAACCCCTACCGCAGAACCGCGGTTCCGACGCGGGCGCAGCTGCACTTGATGAACCGCATGGGATGCGGTTACTCACGTAGCACCTGGGCCCAGATGCGGCGTGCTGGTGGGGCGGGCAAGTGGTTCGAGCTCCAGCTCACACCCCGGAAGGTCAAGGAGAACGCCCGCGCGAAGGCGCTCGGGGACTGGTTCCCTGACCTCCGCGAGTCGCCGCGACGCAAGTGGCAGCGCCAGCAGAGCGGTGCCAAAGGCGGCTGGATCTACGCGCGGGAGCTGGGCAACCTCACCATGCTCCGACGGATGTACTCCAACCGCCAGGTGCTCGAGACGATGGTCGACTTCTGGTCCAACCATCTGCACATCAAGGCCAACCACGACCTGGCCTGGATCCAGCGCGTCGGCTACGACCAGACGATCCGCAAGCACGCTCTCGGCCGCTTCGACAACCTGCTGGAGGCGGCCACGCTGCACCCGGCCATGCTGCTCTTCCTCGACAACTGGCGCTCGGAGAAGGATGCGCCGAACGAGAACCACGGCCGCGAGCTCCTCGAGCTGCACACCGTGGGGCGGACGTCCGGCTACACCGAGCAGATGGTGAAGGACTCCGCGAAGATCCTGTCCGGCTTCACCATCGACTTCAAAGGCAGCTGGGAAGGCTTCTACGACGAGGGCAAGCACACGACCGGCCCGGTGCAGGTGCTCGGCTTCAGCTCTCCCAACAGGTCAGCCGATGGCCGACAGCTGGCCAAGGACTACATCCACTACCTCGCCCACCACCCTGCCACGGCGCGCACGATCGCCCGCAAGCTCGCGGTGCGTTTCGTGTCCGACACCCCCTCCGACGCTCTGGTGAACCATCTGGCCACCGTGTTCCGCCGTTCGGGCACGGACATCAAGGCCACCTTGCGGGCGCTCGTCGCGCACCGGGAGTTCAAGCGGTCCAGGGGCGCGAAGGTCCGCACGCCGGTCGAGGACCTGGTCGCCACTGCGCGCGTCCTGCAGATCGCGGCGCGACGGCCGACCCAGGAGAAGTCGTTCGCGATGGCGATCACCTGGGTGCACCAGAGCATGCCGCTGTACCACTGGCCACGGCCGGACGGCGCTCCCGAGTACAACGCCGACTGGGCATCGGCGACCCGGATGCTCGGCTCGTTCCAGATGCACTGGAGCCTTACCGGTGGCTACTGGCCGTCGGTCGACGTGCGCTACAAATCGCCGGCGTACTGGCTCCCGCGGCGCCGGATCAGGTTCGACCAGTACGTCGACCACCTCTGCCGGATGATGCACGGCAAGGGCTCGACGCCCCGCCTGCTGAAGGCCGCGTCCCAGGCCGTCGCCTGCCGACCGGCCGAAGTGGTGACCAAGGACCACGCCCTCGCCAGCTGGCAGTTCGTCCGGCTGGTCGCGGTGCTTCTGGACTCACCCGAGCACATGAGCCGATGAGGGCAGGCCGATGACGAACGACCAGAGCTGCTGCCGCGACTACGAGCGCGCCACCGGGATCAGCCGTCGGCGTTTCCTCCAGGGCGCCGCGGCAGTGGGTACGACGGCCGTCGTCACCTCGCTGTTCGGTGACGCGCTGCGGCAGACCGCGTTCGCGGCAACGACCGGAGGCAACGTCCTCGTGGTGATCAGCCTGCGCGGCGGCATCGACGGGCTCGGCATGGTGGTGCCGCACGGCGACCCGGCCTACTACGCGGCACGCCCGCGCATCGCCGTACCCGCTGACTCTCTCGTGGCCAAGGACAGCTTCTTCGGCCTGCACCCGAACATGCAGCCGCTGGAGTGGTTGTACGACGGCGGTGAGCTCGCCGCGGTGCACGCAGTCGGGATGGCCCAGCCGAACCGGTCCCACTTCCTGGCCATGGAGGAGATCGAGGATGCGGACCCAGGCTCGAGCGTCCGACGCGGTTGGGTGAACCGGATGGTCGGGCTGAACCAGACTGGCTCGCCGAGCGACGCGGTGCACCTGACGGGCTCGATCGTGCCGGCCATGCTCGTCGGGCCTGCGCCCACGCTGTCGGCATCGGGGCTCGACGACTTCTCGCTCGCAGGGGTCAATGACAAGTGGGGAGCGCGGCGTCGCCGCCAGCTGGACACGGTCTGGGGACCCGCCAAGGGACCGCTCGGCGCGGCGGGGCGCTCGGCCCTCGAGGTGGTGGACCGGCTCGAGCCGATCGCCTCGGAGACCTACCGGCCGGCGAACGGCGTGGTCTACCCGACGTCCTGGCCGGCCGGTGACCTCTCGGCCGCCCTGGCCGACACCGCCCAGCTCATCCGCGCCGAGGTAGGCACCGAGATCGTCTCGATCGACTACGGCTCCTGGGACATGCACAGCGACTATGGCACCACCGAGTGGGGCGAGATGCAGTCGATGATCAGCGGTTTCGCGTTGTCGCTCGACGCATTCATGCGCGACCTCGGCACGCTGCGGTCACGGGTCACGGTGGTCACCATCAGCGAGTTCGGGCGACGCGTGGAGGAGAACGGCAACCGCGGTCTCGACCACGGCTGGGGCAACATGATGCTGCTGGCCGGCGCGGGCGTGCGCGGTGGTCGTTACTACGGGAGCTGGCCGTGGCTGGGCCAGGGCGACCTGGTCGACGGTGATCTGGCGGTCACGACGGACTACCGCAACGTGCTCGGCGAGATCGTGACCCGGAGGTTTCCCGACCGGTCCATCGCCCAGGTCTTCCCTGGCCTCAGCTACTCCCCCCTCGGTGTGACGACGGTCTGACCCGCATCTACATGGTGTTGGTGCCGTCGTTGTTGAGCCTGCCGATCAGGTTCCTCGCCAGGGTGTTGCCGCTAAGCACGGTCCGATGGCACCTCGGGCTGGCGATGTTCACGCCGTAGGTCTGGGTCCGCGTCTTCTGAGTGTCGACCGCGGTGTTGCGCGTGACCACGTTGTCGTCACAGGTGACGTTGTCCGCGGAGTCCACGCGGATCCCGTCTTTGCGGGTCGAGTCGTCGGAGCTGTTCGTGATCCGGTTGGCGATCACCCGGTTGTCGTCGCTGCTCAGCACAAGGACACCGTGCTCGCCGGACTGGTGGATGCGGTTCCTGCGGATGAAGTTCTTGATCGACTTCTTGTTCGGCTGGGACGCGGTCGGAGAGGACTTGGCGACCACGATGCCGCTCCGCCCGGCGTTGGTGATGGTGCAGTCTTCGATCGTCGTGTTGCTCACCGCGAGCAGCTCGATGCCGTGCGACGGAATGTTGCGGATCACGCAGCCGAGGATCTGGTTGTTGGTCGAGACGGCCCCGGTGTCCTTGCCGTCGAAGACGATGCCGCGCCCGCGCGACTGGTTCACCTTCACGTCCTTGATGGTGACCCGCGAGCCCTTGTCGAAGTCGAGCGCGTCACTGGTGGTCCGCGGGGCTCCGCCCGCGGAGACGGTGAGGTTGCGGATGCGGACGAGCTGGGCGCCGTGGAAGTTGAACGGCTCGGTGTCCCGCGCGTCGTCGGAGGAGTTGCGGATGATCGTCTTCTGCATCCCCGCGCCGGCGAACGTGATGCCCCGGACGTTGTCCCCGACATAGGCCGCGTTGCCGAAGTTGAAGGTGCCGGCAGTGAACCGGATCTTGCCCCCGCCCTTGCGCTGCAGCTTCGCGGCAGCTCGTTGCATCACGTACTTGAGCGTCCCGCGGAAGGTGCGACCCTTGCCGCGGACATCCGCCTTGTAGTTCGCCCCCTTGCGGGTCACGACGTACACCCGCTTCTTCTTGGCAGCTGCGACCCGGGCGCCGGCGAGTACGACCCCCGTGGTTGTTCTCAGCGACACGTCCGGCAGTCGCGTGACCTGTGCCGCTGCGCTCGTCGTCGCGACTGCCGGAGTGGCGAAGACGGCTACTGCCACGCTGGTGGCTACGGCGGTCAGAAGTCTATGGCTCATCGGTCTCACCTGGTCCCCCATCTGCCGCAGACGGAGCCGGTCTTGTCCGGTCCGAGTTGCGGCGATGTTTTACCTTCCGACGATGGTGCTCGTGGGGCTGGTGAGGCAATGACAAGTTTTACCTAGTGCGCCCTGGCTTAGGGGTTGTGTGGTCAATGGCCCGCTCAGGGTCAACCTCTAGTCGAACGCCCGATTGCGGCAGCCTTGTCCCGCGCAGGTCTCGAACCCTGCCAGGCGGTTCACCAGGTCTTTCTGGATGGTGGTGTACGTCGGCAGTCCGGCGATGTTCAGCAACTGGCTCGGATCTTTCTTGCGGTCGTAGAGCTCCTCGAACCCGTCGCTGTGCCTGACATAGGTGTACCGCGGGGTTCGCACCCCCCGGAAGCGCCATGCCTCGGTCTGGGTGCCGGCCTGGATCAGGGATGTGCGGTAGCCGCGGGCATTGCGGTTCCTCAGCACCGGGACCAAGGAGCGTCCGTCGACGACGTGGTCGGCCGACGTCTTGGCGAACTGCAGGAAGGTGGGGGCCAGGTCGATCATCGACACGGTCTGGCGCCGGGTCACGCCGTCAGGGATGGTCGGACCGCGGACCAGCATCGGCACCTGGAGGGCCTGCTCGTACGGGACGTTCTTACCGACGAACCGGTGCTCCCCGAGCAGGTAGCCGTTGTCCGAGGTGAACACGATCAGCGTGTTGCTCAGCTCGCCGGTCCGGCGCAGGGCGCGCACCGCCTTGAGCACGGCCTCGTCGACGGACTGCAGGGACCGGATCCGCTCCCGGAAGAGGCGGGTGATCTTGGAGGTCCGCAACAGGTCACCGCTGCGAATCAGAGTCGGCTTGTCGGAGATGTTTCGCTCGTTGAACGCCGGGTCCCGGAGCGACGGCGGCTTGACCTTTCCGAACAGGTCGGCGTGCCGCTTCGCCGGGATCGGCGGTACCCACTTGCCCTTGTATTTCATGCCGTGCGGTGCGATGTGCGAGGCGAGGATGAAGAACGGCTTGTTCCGCGCGGAGAACTGGTGGATGTAGCGGTTCGTCTCCTGCGCGACCCAGTCGGTCGTGTACAGGTTGAAGTACTGGATCGGGCTGCCGTTGTTGAAGGTCGTGAAGCCGTACGGCGCGTAGGTGCGCTTGGTGGTGGGGTTGAAGCGGGTCCAGCCCGGGGCCTTGCCGTCACCGGCCGAGTAGCCGTTGAGGTACTTCCCGACGAAGCCGGTCGAGTAGCCCGCGTCGTGCAGCCAGGTGGCGACGGTGTGGTTCTCGTCGAGTGCCTGGAAGCCGCCGTACGGTCCGACGTTGTGCTGCACGCCGTTGTTCTGTGCGTACTGTCCCGTCAGGATCTCCGCACGGGCCGGGCAGCAGAGCGGGTGGGGGCTGATCGCGTCGGAGAAGCTGACGCCTCGGCCGCCGAGAAGCTTCCTGGTGTGGGGCATCCACCGCAGGTCGCTCGAGGCCATGTCATCGGCCGTGATGAGCAGAATGTTGGGCCGGTTGTCCGCGGCGGTGAAGGTGGTTCTTTCGGGTATGTCCGGTTCGGGTGCTGCCGCAGGTTGGGACGCTGGGCCGACCATCGCGGAAAGTGCGATCAGAGCGGCTGAGAAAGCGTGTCCGAGAGATCGGACAGTCACTTCTCCTTGATCTTCATGACGAGTCCTCCTGCGTTGTCCTGGTGGCTGAAAGGCTCCCAGATCTTCACGCGGGACGCGCCCGAAACAACGGGTTTGAAAGTGCCGACGTAGCGGTGGTCGCGACCGTCGCACGAGCCGCTGGAGCCCGGCACACGCAGGGAGATTCTGACACCCTGTATGAAAAGCGACAGGTGATCGGCGTCGGGTCGTGGAAGGTAAAAACTGTGCTGCGGACGGAACCGTCCGGCGTACCTGACGCAGTTGCCGTCGAAGACGGTCGAGCCGCTGCGAGCGGTTCCGGTGACCACGACCTTGTAGGTCCGGCCCTTGCGGAACGCACGCTCGGTGAGAGTGCCGCGAGCCGAGGCTGCGCGGACGGTGACCCTCTCGTCCTTGAGTGCCTTGGCGGAGGGGCCGTTCTTGCGGGCGGGTCGCGGCTCCGGACGGGCGGCAGGGATCCGGGAGGCGACAGTGCGGGCGGGCAGGTCCTCGCGGAGGATCGAGACGGTCAGCGACCCCTGGTTGTCAGCGGGGCTGTCGTCGGGCAGCCGCAACCGCAGGTAGTCGGTCTCCTTGGCGGTGTAGTAGGCGGTGTGGGTGTGCCGGCCGGCTTCACAGTCCGCGCTCCATGGATTGGTGCCGTTGACCCGGAGGCGGGCACCCGCGGTCCAGCCCTGACGGGTCCAAGTGCAGGCCGCGTCCGCGACTCGAGCGCCGGCGCCGTACCGGAACAGGCCGTCGGCGACGATGCGGTACGTCGTACCCCGGACCAGCTTGAAGTCCGACCGGATCGTGCGACCGGTCGCAGGCACCTCGAACCTCACCACCGCCGTCCGCTCGTGGTCCAGCCGGACGGTGCCCGGGATCAGCACCGGGACCGACTCGACGCCGCGGGCGCGGTAGTACGACGTCTGCGCGGCCGCGCCGGATCGGGAGAGCGAGATGTGCACGTGGTCGCGGTGGCGCAGCGTCTTCGAGCACCGCTGCCGGCTCGGACAGCTTGAGCTCAGGTAGTCGCGCTTCTCGAACCGGTTGTACGACGAGTAGGAGTGGTCGTTCCAGATCACGTACATGATCCCCATCCGGCGGGCGATCGCGTGCTGGTTGCCGCGGCCGTCGGTGGCGAAGAGCGTCTCCAGGAAGTCGTCCACGAGAGCCCGGTGCTGGGCGTTGTTGGCGTCCATAGGCCAGTCCAGGGCGCGGCCGTCCTTGTGCTCCGACGTACCGCCGCTGCCGCAGGAACGCACCGTCGAGGAGTAGCTCGTTCCCGGGTACTTCCGCGCCAGGTACCGGACGAGGAACTCCGTGCCCGGCAGTGCTGTGGCGGAACAGGTCTCTTGCGGCTCGTAGCCGGAGTAGTCCTCGACCGGCTCGGCGAAGGCGGGCTTCGCCTGGGCCACGGAGCAGAGCAGGATCGCCGCGAGTGCGCGGGCCAGGTGACGGTTGACGCTGAGGTTCATGGGTACGCCTGAGGGGGGATCGGGCGGACGAACCGGTCGGATGACCGATCCGGGAGGTGGGGGCGTGTTGTCCTTGACAACCGCCCGAAGAAGACTAACCAGGATGATCCGCCCGCTGAGGTGTTTTCTTAACTTTCCACCTGAACTACGCATATCGAGCGTGTAGCCCATGGCGTCATGGGTACGCGGCGGATGCACCCGATCGAGGAGGAATGATGAGCACCTTCACCGAGTCCGTGGACGTCGACGTCCCGGTCAGCACCGCCTACAACCAGTGGACCCGCTTCGAGTCCTTTCCGCGCTTCATGGAGGGCGTCGAGGAGGTCCGCCAGCTCGATGACACGCACACCCACTGGACCATCAAGGTGGGCGGTCGGACGCGTGAGTTCCGGGCGACCATCACCGAGCAGCACCCCGACGAGCGGATCGCCTGGTCGTCCGACGACGGCCCGGACCACGCCGGTGTGGTCACCTTCCACCGGATCAGCGACACCCAGACCCGGGTCACCGCACAGATGGACATCGACCCCGACGGTTTCGTGGAGTCCGCGGCCGACAAGCTCGGGTTCGTGGAGCGGCGTGTCAAGGGCGACATGAAGCGCTTCAAGGACTTCGTCGAGGAGGTCGGGCACCAGCGCGCCGGCTGGCGCGGCAACGTGCAGGCTCCGCCCCAGCACTGAGGACGACGCCGCGGCAGGCGGCGAACCCCACTCCGGTGGGTGCGACATCAAGCAGCGGTGTCGCACCCGTCTTATGTCTCGCCACCCTCCCGAAATGCACGTTCTGTCCGTTTTGCCCCGAACAAAAGTAAAGCCGCCTAGGCTCGATCGTGGGGAAAACGGGGAGGGGAACCTGTGTACGTCAGGGGAGTGTTTGCGCGTCGGCTCTCGATGCGCCAAGGGGCTGACCGTGGTGCGGTGGCCGTCGAGTTCGCGCTGGTGCTGCCGTTGCTCGGCATGCTGGTGCTCGGCATCATCACGTCCGGGCTGAGCTACTCGCACGCCATCGGGCTGTCCAACGCAGTCCGGGAGGGCGCCCGGTTCGGCGCCGTCCGGGTCAGCGACAGCGGTTGGTCGGACGCGGTGATCGCGCGGACCAGGGAGACCCAGTTCGACGACCCGACCGCGAGCACCGTGGTGTGCGTGAAGATGCTGAAGAACAACGCCGCGGAGGGCACCGGCCCCGCCACGCCCACCCAGCTCATCCACCCCCCGAAGTGCTCACCGAGCGGACCGACGGTCGCCCTTGCCCCGGCGGCGCCGGCCGTCGAGGGACAGCGCTGCGTGGTCATGGTCTGGTCGGAGCGGGAGTACCAGATCCAGGCGCTCCTGGTCTCGTGGGACAAGATGATGGTCCGGCAGTCCGTGGCTCGCTACGAACGGGCCTGTTGAGGTGTTCGCGCGGAAGCGTCGCGACCGACGGTCCGAGTCGGGGGCTGTCGCCATCGCGGTGGCCATCTCGACGACCGCGACCATGGTCGGCGCTGCCATGGTCCTGGACTTCGGTCTGATCAGGATGGACCGGCAGATGAACAGGTCGGCCGCCGACAGCGCCTCGATCGCCGGGATGCAGTCGGCCGGCGGCGGCGAGTACGAGAAGATGTACCCGTTCCGAGGAGCCTGCGGGGCACTGCGCTTCCTCCGGGCCAACCATCCCCAGCTGACCTCCCTGACCGGCGTCTGGAAACGCGGTGACGGCTCCACGGTGGGGCCGGACCCGTGCTCCTCGACCTCCGCGGAGTACGCAGTCGTGTGCAAGGCCGACACCCCCAACAGCTTCGCGTGGTTCCAGGGAACCAGCGGCGGCCTCCAGGTCGACATCAAGTCCGGCTACAAGGTCTCCGACGGCGGCTTCGCGGAAGAGGCGCACATGAGCGGCGACGCCGGCGCGGGCTACCAGGGCGGCTGCGACCAGCTGGCGGTGATCATCGAGCAGACCCGCAAGCCCGGCCTCGGCAGCATCGCCACCGACGGCGACCTGGTCAGCACGGTCCGCTCGGTGGCCCGCACCGTCCCCCCGGGCCCGCCGAAGGAGCCGGTCGCGCTTCTGCTGCTTGAGCGCAGCGACTGCAACGTGCTCGACATCAACGGCACCGGGCCTCGGGTATGGGTGTTCCCGGCGGGCAACGCGCCGGGTCGGATCCACTCCGACAGTCTCGGCAACGGCATCGACTGCAGCACCGGCCAGCAGATCATGAACGGCAACTTCACCAACGGCATCGTGGCGAAGGCGTCACCGCTGAAGCCCGGCGCGATCTCCGTCTACGCGCTCAGCGGAGCGCCGCTCTCGCAGCCCGCCCGCGCCTTCGACAACCCGCCGATGGTGATCTCCGAGGGCCAGCCGGCCGACAAGCCGATCCCCGGCAAGCTGCTCACCCGCAACATCGTGGACAAGCCCTACCGGGTCGGTGTCCAGACCGAGATCCAGCAGGCCAAGGCCGCCTGGGCCTCAGCTCCGCAAGCCGGCGACGCGGTGGTCACCCACTGCCGCAAGGCCAACGACCCCACCGTCGTCGCGGCTCTGAACCACACCGGCACGGTGTACTTCAACTGCCCGACGAACGGCCAAGGTGCCTTCCCGGTCAACTACGACGCCGCGCTGGAGTTCAAGGCCAGCCGGATCATCGTCAACGGCGAGATCTCCACCAGCCAGAACCTCTCCTTCCCGCTGGCCCAGCAGATCTACGTCCGCGGCTACACCTCGTCGGGCACCGCGACCGGCGTGGACATCGGCAGCAACCAGCTCCGGGTCAACCACGGGGTCCCGGGGGCGGCGACCTGCCCGACCGGGCAGCGCAGCGCCGGCACCAAGCTGGTGATCGGCTGGGGAGGCATCACCGCCACGAACAACTCGCGGCTACAGCTGTGCAACACGACAGTGATCATGATGGGCGACGGCCCGACCGGCACCGGCTGCATCCCGGCGGTCGACGGGCTCGCTCCGCTGCCCGTCACGCCCTGCGACGGTGCGGTGCTGAGCGCCAAGGGCGGCGTCATCGACTGGACCGCGCCGAACAAGGCTGCCGCGGAGGTGACCCCGGTGGACCAGGCGAACCTCGAGGACCTCGCCTTGTGGACCGAGGCGGCCGGGTCCCTGCACGGCGTCGGCGGTGGCGCTCAGATGTACATGGCCGGGGTGTTCATGGTGCCGAACGCCAATCACCTCGCTCTGAACGGTTCGGGCCTGCAGGACGTCCTGAACGCCCAGTACGTCGTACGACGACTGCGCGTGGGCGGGAACGGAACGATCGAGCTGCGGCCCAGCCCGTTCGACTCCGTCAAGATCCCGGCGCCGACGGAGTACGCCCTGGTCCGCTGACGCGCGGACGCAGCGGCGGGCCCGACGAGGACCTGGTGCAGGTCGACTGTGCCAGCATGAGGCATGGCCGAGCTCATGATTCTCGCCGCGGCGATCTTCGCCTACGCGCTCGTCTCCGAGCGGCTCATGATTTCACCGGTCACGGCACCGATGGTCTTCACGACCGTCGGCCTGGTGGTCGGCACCGCGGGGCTCGGCTGGTTCGACCTGGACCTCGAGGGCGAGCCCGTCCGCGTGCTCGTCGAGGCGACGCTGGTCCTGGTCCTTTTCACCGATGCGATCCGCATCGACCTGAGCCGGCTGCGTAGCCAGTGGTGGCTGCCTGGGCGGCTGCTCGGGATCGGTCTGCCGCTCACCCTCGCCCTGGGCACCCTCGTGGCTCTGCTGCTCTTCGGAGAGCTCAGCGTGACTGAGGCGGTCCTGGTCGCGGCGGTGCTGGCGCCGACCGACGCGGCGCTGGGACAGGCGGTGGTCAGCGACCGGCGGCTTCCGGTGCGTCTGCGCCAGGGCATCAACGTCGAGAGTGGTCTGAACGACGGCATCGTGCTCCCGGTCGTGACGGTGACCCTGGCCCTGGCCGCGGCCGAGGCCGGAGGACTGACCGACTTCGGGATCTTCGTCACCGAGCAGGTCGGGCTGGGGCTGCTCTGCGGCCTCGTGGCGGGGGCCGGGGGAGCCTGGGTGCTGAACCGGCGCGTCCTCGCCGGCCGCGTCGAGGGCGTCTACCGGCAGCTCGCCGCCATCGCCGTCGCGGTCGCGGCGTTCTCCGGGGCCTCGCTGGTCGGCGGCAACGGCTTCATCGCCGCGTTCACCGCCGGGCTTGCCTTCGGGCAGGTCGCCCGCGACCAGTGCAAGGGGGTTCAGGACTTCACCGAGGACGAGGGCGAGCTGCTCAGCGTCATCACGTTCACGGTGTTCGGGGCGGTGATCGCGGGGCCGCTGCTCGGCGAGCTGACCTGGCAGGTCGCGGCGTACGCCGTCCTCAGCCTCACCGTGGTCCGGATGCTGCCGGCGCTGCTGGCGCTGTGGAGATCCGGGATGTTGATGGAGACCCGGCTGTTCGCCGGATGGTTCGGGCCGCGCGGGCTGGCCTCGATCCTGTTCGCGCTGATCGTCCTCGACGAGCTCGATGGGCCGGGCAGCGAGCAGATCTTCCTGATCGCCACCTGGACGGTGCTCTTCAGCGTCTTCGCCCACGGCATCACCGCCCACCCCTGGTCGGGCCGACTCGCTCGTCGGATCGCGGCAGGTGAACCGACCATGCCCGAGCGGATGCACGCGCCCGAGCTGCCGACCCGTCGGCGTCTGGGCTGAGCGCTACCCCCGACGTACGACGGTCAGCGACTGTTGCGCGATCTCCCACTCCTCGTTGGTGGGCACCACCATGACCGCGACCGGGCTGTCCTCGGTCGAGACGATCGTCGCCTCACGACCCGAGGCGGCGGCGTTGGCGTCCCGGTCGAGCCGGATGCCGAGGGCGTCGAGCCCGTCGAGCGTGGCCGCCCGGACGGTCGGGGCGTGCTGCCCCACCCCGGCGGTGAAGGCGATCGCGTCGACGGTGCCGAGGGCGGCGTAGTAGGCGCCGACGTACTTGCGGATCCGGTAGCAGTACACCTCGAACGCCAGCCGGGCCCGCTCGTCGCCCTCGTCGACGAGCCGCCGCAGCTCGCGGAAGTCGTTCTCGCCGGCCATGCCCTTGAGCCCGGACTCGCGGTTGAGCACCCGGTCGATCTCCTCCAACGACCACCCGGCCTCGCGGTGCAGGTGGGCGTGGAGCGCCGGGTCGATGTCGCCCGACCGGGTGCCCATCACCAGCCCCTCCAGCGGGGTCATCCCCATGGAGGTGTCCACCGACCGGCCGCGCGAGACGGCTGTCGCCGAGCAGCCGTTGCCCAGGTGCAGCACGATCACGTTCACCTCGTCCGGCTCGCGTCCCAGGAGCCTGGCCGCCTCCCGGGACACGAACGCGTGCGAGGTGCCGTGGAAGCCGTAGCGGCGGACCCGGTGCTCGTCTCGCCAGCCGTGCGGGACCGCGTAGGTGTAGGCGTGCTCGGGCAGGGTCTGGTGGAACGCCGTGTCGAAGACCGCGACCTGTGGCAGGTCCGGGAACACCCGCCTTGCGACCTCGATGCCGTCGAGGTTCGCCGGGTTGTGCAACGGCGCCAACGGGATCAGGTCGCGGATCGCCTCGACCAGGTCGTCGTCGATCAGCACCGGGTCGGCGAAGCGGTCGCCACCATGGACCACCCGGTGCCCGATCGCGGCCAGCTCGACCTCGGCCAGGGAGGGCCCCTCGGTCTCGAAGGCCTCGACCACGGCTCGGAGCGCCTGCTCATGGTCACCGATCGGCTTCTCGCTCGTGCTGTTGCCGTTCGGCCCTCGGTGCTCCAAGAGGCTGGTCGTCTCACCGATCCGTTCGACGGTCCCGCCGGTCTGGGTCTGGCCGGTCACGGCGTCGACCAGGCTGTACTTCAGTGAGGAGGAGCCGGCGTTGATCACCAGTACCTGGTCGCTCACGCGTCGCTCCCGTCCTGTGTCATGGTCTGCGCCTGGATCGCGGTGATCGCGACGGTGTTCACGATGTCGCGGACCAGGGCGCCTCGGGACAGGTCGTTCACGGGCTTGCGGAGTCCCTGCAGCACCGGCCCGACCGCGATCGCGCCGGCCGACCGCTGCACCGCCTTGTAGGTGTTGTTGCCGGTGTTGAGGTCCGGGAAGATGAACACCGTCGCGCGGCCGGCCACCTCCGAGTCGGGCAGCTTGGTCCGTGCCACCGCGACGTCGATCGCCGCGTCGTACTGGATGGGGCCCTCGACCAGCAGCTCGGGCGCGCGCTCGCGCACCAGGGCGGTCGCCTTCGACACCTTCTCCACGTCCGTGCCCGAGCCCGAGCTGCCGGTGGAGTAGGACAGCATCGCGACCCGTGGCTCGACCCCGAAGGCCGCGCTCGTGGCGGCGCTGGAGATCGCGATGTCCGCGAGCTGCTCGGCCGTCGGGTCCGGGTTGACCGCGCAGTCGCCGTACACCAGCACCTGGTTCGCCAGGCACATGAAGAACACCGAGGAGACAACGGAGACGCCGGGCAGCGTCCTGACCACCTCGAGTGCCGGCCGGATCGTGTGGGCGGTGGTGTGTGCGGCACCCGAGACCATGCCGTCGGCCAGACCGAGCAGCACCATCATCGTGCCGAAGTACGACACGTCGGTGACGATGTCGCGGGCCTCGTCCAGGTCCACGCCGCGGTGCTTGCGACGTTGGTGGTACTCCTCGGCGAACCGCTCGCGCAGGTCCTCGTCGTAGGGGCTGAGCAGCTGGGCCCGGGTCACGTCGACGCCGAGGCTCGCGGCCTTGGCGGTGATCGCGATCGGGTCGCCGAGCAGCGTCAGGTCGGCGACGCCGCGTCGCAGCAAGAGGTCGGCGGCCCTGAGCACGCGCTCCTCGTCGCCCTCGGGCAGCACGATGTGCCGCCGGTCCGCGACCGCCCGGTCGATGAGCTGGTGCTCGAACATGAGCGGAGTGACTGCCTCGCTCCTGCTGACCTCGAGCCGGTCGAGCAGCGCCTCGCCGTCGACGTACTTGGCGAACAGTGCGAGTGCGGTCCCGACCTTGCGCGACGAGTCCTTGCTGAGCCGCCCGCGCACCGCGGTCAGGGCGGCCGACGTCTCCTGGGTGCCGAGCCGGGTAGCGATGATCGGCATGGTCACACCCAGACCCTCGATCAGCCGGGACACCTGCTCGGGCATCTCGAGGCCGCCGTTGAGCACGATCGCGGCGACCTGCGGGAAGTCCGGGGCGGCGTGTGCCATCAGTACGCCGAGGACCACCTCGGGCCGATCGCCGGGGGTGATCACCACGCCGCCCTCGATGAGTCGGTCGAGCACGTTCGGCATGGTCATCGCGGCGACGACCAGCCCGGTGGCCTCGCGGCTGAGCAGGTCTTCGTCGCCGCTGACCAGGCGGCCGCCGATGGCCTTGACGAGGTCCCGAACCGACGGCGCGCTGAGGATCGGCTCCTCCGGGATCGCGAACGTGGGCACGTCCTTGTCGCTGAGGGCGGCGACATCGGACTCGGTCAGCGTCGGGTCCACGCGGTTGGCGATCACCGCGAAGAGGGTGCCGTGGTTGGCGGTCAGCTCCGCGGTGGCCAGCTCGGTGACCGTGTGCAGCTGCTCGGCGGTGCGGCCGGCGCCGTTGAGCACCAGCAGGACCGGTGCACCGAGGTTCGCCGCGATCCGCGCGTTGTAGGAGAACTCCGTCGGCGTGCCGATGTCGGTGTAGTCACTGCCGACCACGACCACGGCGTCGCACTGCTCGGCGACCTGGTGGAAGCGGGCCACGATCCGGTCCATGGCCGAGGCCGGGTCGTCATGCACCTCGTCGTAGGTGACGCCGGCGCACTCGTCGTACGTCAGGTCGACCGCGTCGTGCGCGGTCAGCAGCTCGAGGACGTAGTCCCCTCCGCCGGACCGGTCGGCACGGACGATCGGCCGGAACACGCCGACCCGTTCGACGCGTCGAGAAAGCTGCTCGAGCACTCCGAGGGCCACGGTCGACTTGCCCGTGAACCCCTCGACCGACGCGACGTAGACGCTGCTGCCCATTCCCCCAGGCTAGTGGCGAGTCGGGTGCTTCCAGTCGATCACGATCCGGGTCGGGTTGGTGAGGGTGAAGATGCGGTACGGCGCCTTGCGTCGCGTCGTGAACCCGAGAGTGACCTGCCCCTCGAAGTCGCCGGTGAACGCGATCCCTCGCAGCGTCCGCAGCTTCACCTGCTCGAGACGCGGACCGTCGTACAGGTTCTCGCCCGTGCGGTTGTGCGCGTAGGCCGGGAACAGGTTGATCGCCATGCTGCGGCGTCCCTTGAGGGGGACCGCGTCTCCCGAGCCCTCATAGGTCAGCTCTTTGACGTAGCTGATCCGGAAGCCCGGCTGGCGGCCCTTGACGTCGACAACGACGCGGTCGAACCGCTTGTGCTCCGCGTAGCGGAGACCGACGACCTTGGGTGCACGGGCGCGGTCGTTCTCACGAACGGTCTTGGTCGTGGTCCAGTCCGGTAGCGCGACGGCCGCCGGGGAGGTCGTGGCGATGAGGCTCAGGGAGGCGAGGATGGCGACCAGGCCTCGGGTGATGGGGAGCATGTCAGCCTCGGTTTTTCGGGCCCCTCGGCTGTCTCGCAACGCCTGCGGCCGGGAGTCGGATACCAGTTGGATGCGCTGCCGCGGCGCTTGGTTTACCCGCCCGTTTGGCGAGATGTTGGCTACTGTTCTCGTGCTCCTCTCGGCATCTGGCCGTTTAGTTGGTAGTGTCAGCACCGCATCAGGTGCAAGTTCCAGCAGGTAGACGCCCGCGGAGTTTGTGATCCGACGGCGTTTCTTCTCAGATTGCTCAAGGCTTTTCGAGGGGGCACGGCGTTTCACCGCATCTGATGCGGGGCCGTCGAAGTGACGGTTCCACGCCCCGTTAGAGGAGTAAGTGAGCATGGCTCAGGGCACTGTTAAGTGGTTCAACGCTGAAAAGGGTTTCGGCTTCATCGCGCAGGAAGACGGCGGCGACGACGTCTTCGTGCACTACTCGGCCATCCAGACCAACGGCTACAAGTCGCTGGATGAGAACCAGAAGGTCGAGTTCGACGTCACCCAGGGTCCCAAGGGCCCCCAGGCGGAGAACGTTCGCCCCCTCTGAACCCAGAGGAAGCGCCTAATTTAGGCATCTGAGAGGCCCCGACGGGTTCCGTCGGGGCCTCTCGTTTTGTCTGAAATGACTATGGGTACCCATCTTCAAGTCCGCCAGAATGGTTCCGGGGACGGGACTGGATTCAGTGGGGTGGGGTGGAAGGCAGGACAAGCGTGGAAAGGAGCAGCGCCATGGACGACCAGCTGAACGTCCCCCTTGAAGACGCTGAACTCCTCGCTGAGGTCGAGCTCACCACGAACCTGATCATCGCCGCGAGCGAGTCCGACAAGCCCCTGACCGAGGCCGAGCTCGATCGCCTTCTCGGCCTGCTCGAGGGCGGGCCGCACACGACCATTCCTGAGCAGCAGAAGCGCGCCTGACCGACCGGCCCCTCCCTCGTTGAGCCGCGGGTTCTGCCCCGTTGAGCCGCGACTTCTGCGGTGTTGAGCCGCGGGTTCTGCGGTGTTGAGCCGGGGGTTCTGCGGTGTTGAGCCGGGGGTTCTGCGGTGTTGAG
>JBFIWG010000005.1:0-22766 GCA_041606495.1 Nocardioidaceae bacterium | reverse complement strand
GTGGACAGCCAGGTATGGGAGCTGCCCGACCTGACCACGACCGCGAACCACCCGCTCAAGCCACGCCATCTGAAGCTGCACACGCTGTTCGACGACAACGAGTGGAAGGCCGTGGACCCGGTCGAGGGCCGCCGGCTGGTGCTCGGCAACGCCGATGTCCGGATCTCCTACGCTGTGGCCGGCGAGGTCTCGCCGTACTACCGCAACGCGATCGGCGACGAGTGTGTCTATATCGAGGCCGGCCAGGGCGTGGTCGAGACCGTATTCGGCGTGCTGCCGTTCCGCACCGGCGACTACGTGGTGATCCCGCGGGCGACCACTCACCGCTGGGTGCCCGACGGACAGGTCCGGGTGTACGCCGTCGAGGCCAGCTCGCACATCGCGCCGCCCAAGCGCTACCTGTCTCGCTACGGGCAGTTCCTCGAGCATGCGCCGTACTGCGAGCGGGACCTGTACGGACCCGACGAGCCCCTGCTCGTGGACGGCAGCGACGTCGAGGTGCTCGTGAAGCACCGAGGCAACGGTGCCGGCGGCATCGTCGGCACCCGGATGACCTACGCCACCCACCCCTTCGACGTCGTCGGCTGGGACGGCTGCCTGTACCCCTACACGTTCAACGTCGAGGACTTCATGCCGATCACCGGCAAGGTGCACCAGCCGCCGCCGGTGCACCAGGTCTTCGAGGGCCACAACTTCGTGATCTGCAACTTCTGCCCGCGCAAGGTGGACTACCACCCGCTGTCGGTCCCGGTGCCGTACTACCACTCCAACGTCGACAGCGACGAGGTCATGTTCTACGTCGGTGGTGACTACGAGGCACGCAAGGGCTCGGGCATCAACGTCGGCTCGATCTCGCTGCACCCCGGCGGCTACGCGCACGGCCCGCAGCCGTCGGCGATCGAGGCCTCGCTGGGAGCGGAGTACTTCGACGAGCTGGCCGTCATGGTCGACACCTTCCGACCGCTCGAGGTCGGCGAAGGCGGACTGGCCGCTGAGGACCCCGCCTATGCGTGGACCTGGGCGGGACGAGGCCCGGAGGAGCCGGGCGAGGCGGCCGTCTTCAGCAACAGCTGACGGCCGGCCACGGGGAGCCGATCCGGTCGGGGAAGCCGGTGATGACGACTGCGGCACACTTGCGGCATGCCCAGCTACGTCGCCCTTCTCCGAGCCGTCAACGTGCCCGGCCGAGTCTTCAAGATGGCCGAGCTACGCACCTGCCTGGAGCAGTCAGGTCTCTCGGACGTGGAGACCTACATCCAGAGCGGCAACGTCCGCTTCAGCAGCACGATGCGCTCGCGGGTGAGGGTGGAGCAGGCGGTTGAGGCCGCACTCGAGGCGGGCTGCGGGTTCGACGTACCAGCGATCGTGCTCAGCCCACCGGAGCTCGCGCAGGTGTACGACGATGCGCTGGCTCTGCCGGCGCCGCTGCCGGGGGAGCCGCGCCGCTACGTGATGTTCCTCAAGGACGAGCCGGCGGCTGCCGCGGTCGAGCAGATCGACGCCTGGGCGCACGACGGGGAACGGGCAAAGGTGGTCGGGCGGGCCGTGCACGTCTGGCTGAACAAGCCCACGCACGAGGCGAGGTTCAGCAACAACCGGTTCGAGCGAACCCTCGGGACCGGCACCACGCGGGACCTGAAGGTGGTGACCACCCTCGCCGAGCGGTGGGGCCGCTAGACGGTCACGTGCTCCGCCGGGGCGTGCGACACGCGCTCGAGCCTGCGCACCGACCTCGACAGCAGCGTGAGGAGTGCGATGCAGACGTACAGCACGCCGCTGACCACGAGCACGTTGCGGAACCCGAACGCCTCGCCCAAGGGGCCGTAGAGCAGCTGGCCGACCGGCATCGCCACGAAGGAGCCGAGCGCGTCGTAGGAGTAGGCGCGGGAGAGCATGTGCTCCTCGATGTTCTCCTGCATCGAGACGCTCCAGCCGATGCTGAACAGCTCGAGACCTGCCCCGGCCACGAACGCGACCACCACCAGCGTGAGCAGGTGCGGGTGTAGCCCCAGGACGATCATCGGCAGCCCCAGAAGGCTGATCCCGAGCATGCCGACCAGGAGCGGGCGCCTGATCCGGACCCGCAGCAGGATGATCGTCATCAGCACCAGGCCGGCGGACTCGGCGGAGAGCACCAGCCCCCAGCCCTGCTCGCCGATGGTGCCCTTGGCTGCGGCGGGGCCGAGAGTGAACCAGGCGCCGGCGCCGATCGCGTTGAGGAAGCCGAACGCCAGAACGACCACCCACAGCCAGGTCGTGCCGATGAAGAACCCCCAGCCCTCGCGGAGCTCCTGGATCGTGGTCGTCTTGTCCGCCTTGAGAGGTCGAGGAGGGATCGTGACGGGGGTCAGCAAGGCCGCGGAGACCAGCCACATGAGCGCGTTGCCGGCCAGCGCCCAGCCGGGCCCGACGGTGACGACGAGCAGGGCGCCGGTCGTCGGGCCGAGGATGGCCAGCCCGCCGCGCGAGAGGGAGAGCAGTGCGTTTGCGTTCTGGAGCTGTCGCCGGTCGACCAGCTGCGGCACCATGCTGGCCATCGCGGGGAAGCTGACCGCGTCCACGGTGCCGTTGAGCCCGGCGAGCAGGATCATCATCCATAGCTCGGCGCGGTCTGTGATCACCAGCCACGCGAGGATGCCCTGCGTCAACGCGGACAGGAGGTTGGACGCCTGCAGCACCAGGGCGCGGGGGAGGCGGTCCGCGATCACGCCGCCGAACAGCAAGAAGACGACCAGCGGGATCGTGTGGGCGGCGAGCACCTGTCCGAGCGCTGTCGCGGAGTCGGTGACTGCGAGCACCGCGAACGCGAGCGCGACGCCTGCCGTGGTGGTGCCCAGGTGGTCGGCGAAACGGGACCCGAAGTACCACGCGAAGTTGCGCTCGCGCATCGGTGCGAACGACTCTCTCCAGGTCACTTCTCTCCCTCCGTCCCCGTCTCGGGGTCGTTCATCTGGAAGGCGGCGAGGGTCAGGTTCACGTGGACGGTGCCCTGGGTGCGCGGCGGTTGCGCCTCGTCGTGGACCAGGGTCGCGGCCCGTCGTACGAGATCCATGACCTCGGTCCAGACCTCCGGAGGAACCCACATCTCCGCGTCCCCGGACAGGCTCGGCGCATCGGGCCTGCGCTCCCGGTCGCGGCGCACCAGTTCGGCGCCGAGCGCCTTGAGGTATGCCTCGCGGGGCATGTGGCGCGAGGGCCGCTCGGAGACCTCGCGCCAGGGGTGCCGGTACTTCTTGGCGACGCCGCCGCGGACCTTCTCCTCGCCGGCCTCGACGAGCTCGCCAGCCTTGGCGAGCACGCGGAGGTGGTAGGAGGCGTTGGCCTGGGTGATGTCGAGCTCGCGGGCGACCTCGGAGGCGCTCATGGAGGTGCCGGTGAGGAGAGACAGCATCCGCAGTCGGATCGGGTGTGCGGTCGCGCGTAGGGCGGCGACGTCGTCGGAGGCAGGCTCCTCGGCCATGGTGGCGGCTCTTCTCGTGCAGGCCCGGGGTCGGGCTCTCAAACAGTTGTTTGGGAGTATGCGGTGGGTGACGAGAACTGTCAAGCACTTGTTTGGGAGTGGGGGGACGTGCCGGGTGTGAGCAACGGACGGTCCTGGGCGGCAGAAACCGTCCGTTGCTCACATCGGAGCCGGTGGGCCGGCCGGGTCAGGCGATGGCCGCGCCGGCGGTCTCCATCTCGCCGAGGGCCTTCTCCGAGGTCTCCGGAGCGACCCCGGCACACAGCTCGGTCAGCAGCCGGACGTTGAACCCGTTGCGTACGGCGTCCAGGGTGGTCTGGAGCACGCAGTAGTCGGTGGCGATGCCGCAGATGTCGACGTCGGTGATGTCGTGGCCGCGCAGCCAGTCGGCCAGGTTGGCACCGTCGTGGCTGCGACCCTCGAAGCCGGAGTAGGCCGCCTCGTGCTCACCCTTGAGGAAGATCGCGTTGAACGGCTGGGGGTCGAGGTTCGGGTGGAAAGCCTCACCGTCGGTGCCGACCACGCAGTGCGGCGGCCAGCTGTCGACGAAGTCGGGGTCGGAGGAGAAGTGGGAGCCGGGGTCGATGTGATGGTCCCGGGTCGCGACGGCGACGGCATAGTCGGGGGACTTGGGGTCCTGCTCGGTCCAGTGGTGCAGCAGCTGGCCGATCTTGAACGCGACCTCGGCGCCGCCCGCGACCGGCAGGCTCCCACCCTCACAGAAGTCGTTCTGAACATCGACGACGATCAGTGCACGTCTCATGTGCTCACGCTAACCGACGTGCTGGGTCGGGATCACGGCCTCACCGCGTGAGAGTGCCCGTGCCTTGAGCGGCAGCTCGTGCCGGGAGCGTTCGTGCCGCTCGCGGATCGTGGCCAGGTCCTCCCGGCCGACCACCTCGCCGGAGCGCACCAGCTCCACTAGCAGGGTGCGGTCGTCACCGTCGTCGACGGGCGGCTCGCCGATCCCCACCACCTCGGCTTCGGCGATCCCGCTGCGGTTCCGGCGCCGGAGGGCGTACTTCCGGCCGCCGATCGAGATCTTGCCGCTGCTCTTCTTGGCCACGTCGACCATGGTTCCGGTGTCGTCCTCGCGTGCCACCAGCTTGTAGACGAAGCCAGACGTGGGGTGGCCGCTGCCGGTCACCAGCGCCGTGCCGACGCCATACCCGTCGACGGGTGCGGAGGCGAGCGCGGCGATCGCGTGCTCGTCGAGGTCGCTGGTGACGATGATCCGCGTCTGCGTGGCACCCAGGCTGTCGAGCTGGTCGCGGACCTGCTCGGCGAGGTCGCCGAGGTCGCCGGAGTCGATCCGCACGGCGCCGAGCTCGGGGCCGGCGATCTCCACGCCGAGTGCCACCGCCTCCTCGATGTCATAGGTGTCCACGAGCAGGCTCGTCCCCTTGCCCAGCGACTCGACCTGCGCGGTGAAGGCGTCCCGCTCCGAGTCGTGCAGCAAGGTGAAGCTGTGCGCGCTGGTCCCGGCGGTTGGGACGCCGTACCGCTGACGCGCGGCGAGGTTCGAGGTGGTGGCGAAGCCGGCGATGTACGCCGCCCGGGCCGACGCGACCGCAGCCTCCTCGTGGGTACGCCGCGAGCCCATCTCGATGCACGGCCGGCCGTGCGCGGCCCAGGTCATCCGGGACGCCGCGGACGCGATCGCCGAGTCATGGTTGAGGATCGAGAGCAGCAGCGTCTCGAGCACGACGGCCTCGGCGAACGTGGACTCGACGATCATCAGCGGCGAGTAGGGGAAGTACACCTCGCCCTCGGGGTAGCCCCAGATGTCACCGCTGAACCGGTAGTCCGCCAGCCAGTCCAGCGTCGGCTCGTCGACGACCTGGTGCTCGCGCAGGACGGCCAGCACCTCGTCGTCGAAGCGGAAACGCTCCAACGAGTCGAGTGCGCGGCCGACCCCTGCGACCACGCCGTAGCGACGGCCTTCGGGCAGCCGGCGGGGGAACAGCTCGAACACCGAGCGGCGGTCCGCCGTACCGGCCCGGAGGGCGGCCTGGACCATGGTCAGCTCGTAGTGGTCGGTCAGCAGCGCGGTCGATGCGGTCGTCACACCGGACAGCCTAGGATGACTGGCGTGTCAGCACCCATGCCCGTCGAGATCGAGCAACCCGAGACCGACGACGTCACGCAGGTCGCCCGGCCGTGGGTCACGATCGTGTGGAACGACCCGGTGAACCTGATGTCTTATGTCACCTATGTCTTCCAGACCTACTTCCGCTATCCGAAGAAGAAGGCGGAGAAGCTGATGCTGGAGGTGCACAACGACGGCCGGTCGGTCGTGTCCACCGGATCGCGCGAGGAGATGGAGCGCGACGTGCAGGCGATGCACGAGTACGGCCTCTGGGCCACGATGCAGAAGGCAGATGCATGAGCGAAGGCTTCGTCCCCCTGCCCGGGAAGGGCGGGGGCGTCCTCGCCACGTTCTCAGGCTTCGAGGCGGACCTGCTCCGGTCGCTGGCCTCGCAGCTGGTGGAGCTGCTGCGCAACGAGGTCGCCGCGCCCACCTCGTCGGGTGACCCGCTCGAGGCGATGTTCGACTTCACCGGCCCCACCACCGAGCCGGAGGACCCCGTCCTCGCCAGGCTGTTCCCGACCGCCTACCCCGACGACGAGGAGGCAGCGGGGGAGTTCCGCCGGTTCACCGAGGGGACGCTTCGCGACGGCAAGGCCAAGAACGCCGTGATGATCATCGACATGCTGGAGGAAGCCGGGCTTCCGCAGGAGCTCGACGAGGACGGGCTCTGGATCGAGATCGAGCTCGACGTCCCGACCGCGCAGGCGTGGATGCGCTCCTTCACCGACATCCGTCTCGCGTTGGCCACCCGGCTCGGTATCGAGGAGGGCGACGAGTCGTTCTGGGACTCGCTGTCCGACGACGATCCACGCACGCACGTGCACGACATCTACGAGTGGGTCGGCTACCTGCAGGAGACCCTGGTCCAGGCGCTGTCTTAGCATCCGGACGCAGGACCGTGGGTGAGGCGCGCTCCGGGGCGTCCCATACCCTCGTAATGTGCTGAAGATCGACAAGGCGACGTACGACGCGATCGTCGCCCATGCCAAGAAGGACCACCCGGACGAGGCCTGTGGCATCGTCGCCGGGCCGGAGGGCTCCGACCGTCCCGAGCGCTTCGTGCCGATGGTGAACGCCGCTCGCTCGCCCACGTTCTACGAGTTCGACCCCAGCGACCTGCTCGCGCTCTACAAGGACATGGACGCGCGGGACGAGGAGCCGGTGATCGTCTACCACTCCCACACCGCCACCGAGGCCTACCCGTCACGCACCGACATCGGCCTCGCCTCGGAGCCGAACGCGCACTATGTGTTGGTCTCCACACGCGAGCACGGGAATAGTGACGGGCCTGTGGAGTTTAGGTCCTACAGAATCATTGACGGCGAAGTGACCGAGGAAGAGGTTTCGGTCACCGACGAACTGAGGAGTCCAGCCTGATGGCTATCGAGGTACGCATCCCTACGATCCTGCGCACCTACACCGGCGGCGAGAAGGCTGTTTCCGGTGAAGGAGCGACCCTGTCCGAGGTCATCGAGCACCTCGAGTCGAACCACCCCGGGATCAAGGAGCGCCTGATCGAGGGCGAGGACCTGCGCCGTTTCGTGAACGTCTACGTCAACGACGAGGACGTCCGCTTCACCGGTGGTCTCGGCACCTCGGTCGCCGACGGTGACCAGGTCGTCGTGCTGCCGGCCGTCGCCGGAGGCTGAGCGCAGCCGATGCGTTTCGACTCGCTCCTCGACTCCGTCGGCGGTACGCCGCTGGTGGGACTGCCGCGGCTCTCGCCGTCCCCGGACGTGCGGTTGTGGGCGAAGCTCGAGGACATGAACCCGACCGGTTCCATCAAGGACCGGGCCGCCCTGAAGATGCTCGAGCAGGCGGAGCAGGACGGCCGGCTCCGGCCCGGGTGCACGATCCTCGAGCCCACCTCGGGCAACACAGGCATCTCTCTGGCCATGGTCGCGAAGATGCGGGGCTACCGCCTCGTGTGCGTGATGCCGGAGAACACCTCCGAGGAGCGGCGCCAGCTGCTGCGGATGTGGGGGACCGAGATCGTCTCGTCGCCCGCGGCAGGCGGCTCCAACGAGGCGGTCCGTGTGGCCAAGCGGCTGTCCGAGGAGCACCCCGACTGGGTCATGCTCTACCAGTACGGCAACCCGGCGAACGCGCTCGCGCACTACGAGGGCACCGGCCCGGAGATCCTCGCCGACCTGCCCACGGTGACCCACTTCGTCGCCGGCCTCGGCACCACCGGGACGCTGATGGGCACCGGGCGGTTCTTCCGCGAGAAGGCGCCCTCGGTCAAGATCGTCGCCGCCGAGCCGCGCTACGGCGAGCTGGTCTACGGCCTGCGCAACCTCGACGAGGGGTTCGTCCCCGAGCTGTACGACGAGTCGCTGATCGACTCGCGCTTCTCGGTCGGTCCTCGTGACGCGGTCCGTCGTACCCGCGAGCTGCTGGAGCTCGAGGGGATCTTCGCGGGCATCTCGACCGGAGCCATCTTGCACGCCGCGCTGGCCCAGGCCGCGAAGTCGGTCAAGGCGGGCCAGTCCGCGGACATCGTGTTCGTGGTGTGCGACGGTGGCTGGAAGTATCTCTCCACGGGTGCCTACGAAGGCACGATCGACGAAGCCGAGGAGCGGCTCGACGGGCAGCTCTGGGCCTGACCGGTTCACCCCTGAACCGACCCAACCGGGAGCGCCATGGTCTACCGAGTTCTCAAGCTCCTGCTGGCCGCGATCTTCCGTGTGGTCTGGCGGCCGACCATCACCGGCGTTGAGAACATCCCGCGCCGTGGTCCGCTGATCCTGGCCAGCAACCACCTGTCCTTCATGGACAGCATGGTCATCCCGGTGGCCGTGCCGCGGCAGGTGGCCTTCCTGGCCAAGAGCGACTACTTCACCGGCACCGGCTTCAAGGGGGCGCTGTCCCGGGCCTGGTTCACCTTCTTCGGGATGATCCCCGTCGACCGGGACGACAGCCGCTCGGCGCAGCAGTCGCTCGAGGCGGCGCTGGAGGTGCTGGGCAGCGGAGGCGCGTTCGGCATCTACCCCGAAGGCACCCGGTCGCTGGACGGCCGGCTCTACCGCGGCCGGACCGGCGTCGGCTATCTGGCGCTCACGGCCGGCGTGCCCGTCGTACCCGTGGCGCTGTCGGGGACCGAGAAGCTGCAGCCGGTGGGCTCGCGGTTGCCGCGCCTCGCCAAGGTCACTGTCTCGTTCGGCAAGCCGCTCGACTTCACCGGGCGCTTCGACGGGATGTCCGCGGCCAAGGCGCGGCGTGAGGCCACGGACGAGATCATGGCCGCGATCCATGCGATGTCCGGGCAGGAGCTGGCCGGGCGCTACAACGCTCGGCCGGACACCCCCGTCTGAGCGTCCGGGTCAGGCGGCCTTGTACGGCAGGAACACCAGCGTGCGCGGCTCGGGGACGTCCGGCCCGTCGAGGTAGCACTCCCATGGGTCGCCCGACGGCACCTGCCCGTTGTCGGTGACCCACTTGCCCAGGGCCTCGTGCGCTGCTGAGACCTGGTCGTAGGCGCCGACATGCAGGGTTTTCGCGCAGGTGCCGCCGGGCAGCTCGGAGGGCTCCACGTCTCCGGACGGCAGGATCGGGCCGGACACCGGGAAGCCGGCCTCGATGTCGAAGCCGCCCTTGTCGGTGAACCGGTAGTAGCCGAACGGCGCACCCGTGATGTCCAGGCCCTGCTCGCCGGCCGCGGCCATCACGCGGCCGTAGGCACGTCCGAGGAAGTCGCCGATGTCAGGGACGTCTGCGTGCCCTCGCACCACGGCGGTCGGCTGGGCCATCAGTTCGGTCGGTTGTACCTCGTACCTCATGCCTCAACTGTGTTGCGGCGGACGTAGGCGCTGCAGAGCCGAAGGTCCCCACGGCCCGCGGCGTTCGTCACCTCGTTCGCAGCGTCTCCCGCATCCGGACTGCGACGACCAGGCCGGAGGCCAGCGTCAGCCCGGCGACCACCCAGACCGCCGCCCGAAGGCCGAAGGCGTCCGCCAGGACGCCCGCGAGAACGGCGCCAACCGCGAACCCGCCGTCGCGCCACAGCCGGTAGACGCCCACGGACCTGGCCCGCCAGTTCGGGTGGGCCACATCCCCGATTGCGGCGAGCAGCGTTGGGTAGACCAGCGCGGTCCCGGCGCCGAGAAGCACCGCCGCGACCGCCCACCACCAGAACGTGTCCGCGGTGGCCACGACGGCGAGCCCGAGCGCCTGGATGAGCATTCCAGCGACGATCAGGGGCTTGCGTCCGACCCGGTCCGACCACAGGCCGGTGAACAGCTGCCCCAACCCCCAGACCGCTGGGTAGAGCGCCACCAGGATCGAGATGTCGCGGAGCCCGAGACCGGCGGCGGCGAAGATGATCGGGAAGAGGCCCCAGGCGAGGCCGTCGTTGAGGTTGTTCACCATGCCGGCCTGGCTCGCCGCGGACAGCGAGGGCTCCCGGAAGCTGGTCTGGGTGAAGACGGTGCGGCTGCTCAGCTCGCCGTGCAGGTGATCGGCGTGGTTCTGGTGGTCGAGCCCCTCGAGGTGGGCGTGACCACGAGTCTCGCGGACCAGTACGCCGGACAGGCCGAGACCGATGACGGCGAACGCGATGCCGAGGTAGAACGGCTCCGGTCGCAGGTCGTACTGCGCGGCGATGTACCCGGTCGCGAAAGCCGTGGCGGCCACCGCGCCGTACCCCGCCGCCTCGTTGAGGCCCATCGCGAAGCCGCGTCGAGCGGGACCGACCAGGTCGATCTTCATGATCACGGTGGTGGACCAGGTCAGCCCCTGGCTGACGCCGAGGAGGACGTTGGTGGCCACCACCCAGCTCCAGGTGGGTGCCCAGATCAGCAGCAGCGGCACCGGCAGTGCGATCAGCCACCCGACCACCAGGACCGGCTTGCGGCCGTACCGGTCCGACCAGGTCCCGGCGAAGTAGTTGGTGGCCGCCTTGGCCAAACCGAAGGCCAGGATGTACGTCAGTGCAGCCGAGTAGGCGCCGACGTTGAACTCAGACTCGGCGAGCAGCGGCAGGACGGTCCGTTCCTGGCCGAGCATGCCGCCGACCAGGGCGTTGACGACCACGAGCAGGACGAACTGCGGCAGGTTCTGCCGCAACCCGAGCTGAGGAGTGGTCATGGTCGGGGTCCTTTCGGAAATGAGTGCGGGTCGAGCGTCCCAGGTTCGAGGGCCGCACGCGGCATTGGCCCCGGCAGACGTGATCACGGTCGCAGCGTGACGTCGGTCGCTTGAGCGCGAGGTCAGGCCCCTCATTCCCTTAACCTTGAACCGTGGCAGACGCACCAATCGGGATCTTCGACTCAGGCTTCGGTGGACTCACCGTGGCCCGAGCAGTCATCGACCAGCTGCCGCACGAGCCGGTCCTCTACCTCGGTGACACCGCGCGCCAGCCCTACGGCCAGAAGCCGATCGGCGAGGTGCGGGAGTACGCCCTCGAGTGCCTCGACCACCTGGTCGACCAGGGCGTGAAGGTGCTCGTGATCGCCTGCAACTCCGCCTCTGCGGCCGTGCTCCGCGACGCTCGCGAGCGGTACCCGATCCCCGTGGTCGAGGTGATCCTGCCGGCGACCCGCCGGGCCGTGGCCGCCAGCCGCACCGGGCAGATCGGCGTGATCTGCACCCGCGCTACCGCCGAGTCGATGGCGTACGACGACGCGTTCGCGGCCGCCCCGCACGTGCTGCTGCACACCCAGGCCTGCCCGCGGTTCGTGGAGTTCGTCGAGGCCGGCGTGACCGGCGGCGACGAGCTGATCAAGGTCGCCCACGAGTACCTCGACCCGCTCATCTCGCACGGCGTCGACACCCTCATCCTGGGCTGCACGCACTACCCGCTGCTGACCGGCGTGCTGTCGTACGTGATGGGGGACCAGGTCACTCTCGTGTCCAGCGCGGAAGAGACCGCGAAGGACGTCTACAAGCTGCTGGTGCGGCACGGGCTGGAACGCGACACCTCGCTGCCGGCGCCCGAGCACCGGTTCCTGACCACCGGCACGCCGCACGAGTTCGAGACCATCGGGCGGCGGTTCCTCGGCCCGGAGATGCAGCAGGTCAACCAGTTCGCGTGGGTGCGCGCATGAGGCTCACCGTGATCGGTTGCTCCGGCTCCTACCCCGGCCCGGACGCACCCGCCAGCAGCTACCTCGTCGAGGCCGAGTCCGAGGGCCGCGTGTGGCGGGTCCTGCTCGACCTCGGCAGCGGCGCCCTCGGAGCCCTGCAGCGGTACGGCGACCCGCTGGCCGTCGACGCTGTCTTCATCAGCCACCTCCACCCGGACCACTGGTTCGACATGAGCGGCTACTACGTGATGCGGAAGTACCACCCCACGGGTGCTCAGCCCCGCATCCCGGTCTACGCGCCGCAGGGGGCCTCGACCCGGATGGCCGAGGCGTACGGTCTCGCCGCCAACCCCGGGATGGCCGAGGAGTTCGACTTCCACGTCCACGACGAGGGCGCCGCGGTCGAGGTCGGCCCGCTGAGGGTGACGGTGGCCAAGGTGGTGCACCCGGTCGAGGCGTTCGCGATCAGAGTCGCAGAGGGAGACCGGTCCTTCGTCTACAGCGGGGACACCGGTCCCGCCGAGTCGCTCGTGCGCCTGGCCAAGGGCAGCAACCTGCTGCTCGCCGAGGCGAGCTTCCGTGAGGGAGACCCCAACCCTGCCGATCTGCACCTCACCGGCAAGGAGGCCGGCGAGGCCGCGACCGCAGCCGGGGTCGAGACCCTGGTCCTCACGCACATCCCGCCCTGGCACGAGCGGCAGTCCGCCTACGAGGAGGCGCGGCCGGTCTTCGAGGGGCGCCTCGAGCTCGCCGAGTGCGGCGCGACGTACGACATCTGAGAGTTGCCGGGTTCGTCGGCGGCGGGCGCCCTCGATAAGGTCAGCGCCATGACCCGAGCAGACGGACGCGAGAACGACGAACTCCGACCCATCAAGATCACCCGCAACTGGCTGGACCACGCCGCAGGCTCGGTGCTCGTGGAGTTCGGCAAGACCCGCGTGCTCTGTGCCGCCTCGGCGACCGTCGGCGTGCCGCGCTGGCGCAAGGACTCGGGACTGGGCTGGGTCACCGCGGAGTACGCCATGCTGCCGTCCTCGACGCACACCCGCTCCGACCGGGAGTCGGTCAAGGGGCGCATCGGTGGGCGCACCCACGAGATCTCCCGCCTGATCGGGCGTTCGCTGCGCGCGGTCATCGACTATAAGGCGCTCGGTGAGAACACCATCGTCCTCGACTGCGACGTGCTGCAGGCCGACGGTGGCACCCGCACCGCGGCGATCACCGGCGCCTACGTCGCCCTGGCCGACGCCTGCGCCCACCTCGGTCGCCAGAACGCGCTCAAGGGCGACCCGCTGACCGGGTCGGTCTCCGCGGTCTCCGTGGGCGTCATCGACGGCGAGCCGCGGCTCGACCTGCCCTACGAGGAGGACGTGCGCGCGGACACCGACATGAACGTCGTGATGACCGGCGACGGCCAGTTCATCGAGGTGCAGGGCACCGCCGAGGCCGAGCCCTTCGACCGGCACATGCTCGACGCGCTGCTCACCCTCGCCGAGAAGGGCTGTGCGGACCTCACCCGGATCCAGTACGAAGCGCTGGGACGCTGACGTGCCCTCGGTCTTCCTCGCCTCCCGCAACCGCAAGAAGCTCGCCGAGATGCAGCGGATCCTCGCCGAGCACGTCCCTGACATCACCGTCCTCGGTCTCGACGACGTCGAGCACTACGACGAGCCCGCCGAGACCGAGCCCACCTTCGAGGGCAACGCGCTGATCAAGGCGCACGCCGCCGTCGAGGCGACCGGGCTGCCGTCGGTGGCCGACGACAGCGGGCTGTGCGTCGATGCCCTGAACGGCATGCCGGGAGTCCTCTCTGCTCGCTGGGCGGGCACGGCCAAGGACGACCGGGCCAACAACGAGCTGCTCCTGTCGCAGCTGTCCGACGTCCCCGACGACCGCCGGTCGGCGCAGTTCCGGTGTGCGGTCGCTTTCGCCTACCCGGTGGGTGCTGGTGGGGTCACCGAGCACGTCGTGCACGGTGAGATGCCGGGCCGGATCATCCGTGAGATGCGCGGCGACGGCGGGTTCGGGTACGACGTGCTCTTCGTCGCCGACGGCCACAACAAGACGTCGGCGGAGCTGCCCCCGGACGAGAAGGACGCGATCTCGCACCGCGGCAAAGCGCTGCGCGAGATCGCGCCCGTCGTCGCGGACGTGGTGGCCGGGCTCTAGATCGTCACCACGATCTTGCCGCGGGTGTGACCGGTCTCGTTGAGCCGGTGCGCGTCGGCGACCTTCTCCAGCGGGAAGGTCTCGGCGACGTCGACCTTGAGGTGGCCGCTGTCGGCCAGCCCGGCGAGGGCGTCGAGGTGCTCCCGCTCGGGTCGCACGAAGACGTAGCGCCCGCCGAGTGCGAGGACTGTCTGTGCGTCCACGATCGACGCGATCCGGCTGACGTCCTTGACCTGCTTCGGCGCGTCCTCGAGGGCCTCGCCGCCCACCAGGTCGAGCACCGCGTGGACCGGAGAGTCGAGCTGCTCGCTGACCGGTCCGGCGTTGTAGTCGATGGTCTGTGTGACGCCGAGCTCGCGAAGGTACTCGTGGTTCTTCTCGCTGGCGGTGCCGATGACCTCGGCGCCCTTGGCGAGCGCGATCTGCACGGCGAACTGGCCGACCCCGCCGGACGCGGCGTGGATCAGGACGCGCTCGCCGGCCTGGATGTCGAGCGCCTCGACCAGGGCCTGGTAGGCCGTGAGGCCCGCCAGAGGCACAGTTGCGGCTTCCTCGAAGGAGAGCGCCGACGGCTTCGCCGAGACGGTGCGCTCCGGTGCGGGCACGAGCTCGGCCGTCGTACCGAAGGCGACGTCGTCGCGCCGTACGTAGCCCCACACCTCGTCGCCGACCTTCAGGCCGGTGACCACGGCCGGGCCGACCGCCTCGACCACGCCGGCGACGTCCCAACCGGGGATGATCGGCAGGTGGTGCGGGTAGGCGCCCTGCAGGTAGCCCTCGCGGATCTTCCAGTCGACCGGGTTGACGCTCGTGGCCTTCACCCGGACCAAAACGGTGTCCGGCCCGACGGGCGGAGCGTCGACCTCACGAACCTGGAGTACGTCGGCGCTACCGAAATCGTCGTAGATGGCTGCACGCATGGTGGTCCTTCCTGGGGAGATGTCTGTCTCCCGGGTAGAAGGACATCTCGCCCCGCGATGTTCCCGCCCGGCGACGCGGCGAACGTCACGTGTGGGAGGTCAGGCTCCGGGGTAGATCCGGTAGCCCTTCATCTGCTTGTGCTCGAAGCGCTCGTAGAACTCCTCGGCCGAGTCAGTGATCAGGTCCATCCGCAGCGTGCGCGTCGACTGGAACGTTGCGACCGTGAGCAGTCGGGCGATCCCGCGGCGCCGGTGCGACGGGGCCACGGCGAGGAAGCTGAGGTGGGACTGGAGCACCCCGTCGCCGAGGGCCTGGGCCCATCCGACGACCGTGCCGTCCTCGAGGGCGACGTATGCCGTGGCACCCGGCGCCGTACAGACCCGTCGCACGGTCTCGGCGTCGGTGAGCGAGGGCCACTGGACTGTCGTGGCGAGGCGCGCGATGCCGCGGGCGTGCTCGTCCTCGAAGGGGACGATCTCCACCGGCGTCATGCCAGCGACCCTAGACGACCGCAGCGTTGTGCCAGAGGGGGGACTTGAACCCCCACGCCCTAGGGCACGGAGACCTAAACTCCGCGTGTCTGCCGATTCCACCACTCTGGCTGTGCCCGGACATTCTAGGGCGACACCGCAGCCGGCGGGACCGGACCTGCGACCCGTCGGCTCAGGCCTCAGTGAACAGCACGAGGGTCTCGGGATGTACCCCGTCGTACTTCATGGCCTCCGCCGCCGCGTCGCTCTGCATTGCTTCCTGGAACGCGGCCATGTCGGGAACCTCCAGCAAGACTGCTGCCCGCGTCTGGTCCTCCGGGTCTACGAAGGTGCGCACCGAGATCCCCAAGGGACCGAAGATCTCCTCGCGCTTGGGGGAAGCCAGCCAGTGCTGGGCATTGTCGATCTTGTGGTAGGCGATCAGGGTTGGCATGACGAGTCCTCCATCCCGGTGCGCGCTCGGCGCGCCGTCCGCCGCCGACGCTACGCCCCGGTGCGCGAGGCCGGCAGGTCCGAAGTGGCCATCTTGACCCGCCCATCACCCCGTTTGGCGGCGGAGGCACGTGGCTGGGGTGCCGGCGGGTGCCGTTGCCGCCAAATGGGGGGTACGACGGGCCTGACGGGGCCCGGATGTGAGCAGATGGCTGTGCCGGCCGGCTGCGGGCCGCCATCTGCTCACGAACTACCTGCAGCCCTGACCGCCGGGGCCGCGACGGTCAGACGAGGGCGAGGTCCTTCTTCAGCTTGGCGACGTGGCCGGTGGCCTTGACGTTGTACTGCGCGACCTCGACGCGGCCCTCCTCGTCGATGACGAAGGTCGAGCGGATCACGCCCTGTACGACCTTGCCGTACAGCTTCTTCTCGCCGAACGCGCCGTAGGCGTTCATCACCGACTTGTCCGGGTCGGAGAGCAGGGTCAGGGTCAGGCCGTCGCGCTCCCGGAACTTCGCGAGCTTCTCCGGCTTGTCGGGGGAGACCCCGAGGACCTCGTAGCCGGCGGAGCGCAGCGACTCGAGGGAGTCGGTGAAGTCGCACGCCTGCTTGGTGCAGCCCGGGGTCATCGCGGCGGAGTAGAAGTAGACGATCACCTTGCGACCACGCAGGTCCGACAGCGTCACCTCGGAGCCATCGTCGGTGCTGAGGGTGAAGTCGGGGGCGACGTCTCCGGGGGACAGGCGGTTCTCGCTCACGGGTGCTCCTCCAGTGGCTTATTGCAAACAGTTCGCAACAACATACAATTGGCATACGGGCCGACCAGATCGGGGGAGCGATCGGTCCCGACCAACTTAGGCGACTGCCTGAACCCGACCGACGGAGGACGCGACCATGCACGTGCCTGACGGCTTCCTCGACGCTTCCACGTCCATCGCCACGGGTGTCGCCGCGGCCGGAGCGGTCGGCTTTGCGCTGTCCCGCGCGCGCCACGAGCTCGACGACCGCACCGCGCCGATGGCTGGGCTGGTCGCGACGTTCGTGTTCGCCACCCAGATGATCAACTTCCCGGTCGGTGCCGGCACCAGCGGCCACCTGCTCGGGGGTGCCCTAGCGGCGATCCTGGTCGGACCGTGGACGGGGCTGCTCTGCAT
Organism: Nocardioidaceae bacterium; assembly: GCA_041606495.1. Taxonomy (GTDB): domain Bacteria; phylum Actinomycetota; class Actinomycetes; order Propionibacteriales; family Nocardioidaceae; genus Nocardioides_C. The sequence goes on along the minus strand of JBFIWG010000005.1, from coordinate 6,024 downwards.
CAGCGTGGTGCTGCTGGTCCAGGCGTTGCTCCTAGCGGACGGAGGGATCACCGCCCTCGGCACCAACGTGACCCTGATGGGCATCGTCGGACTCCTCGCCGGCTGGCTGGTCTTCCGCGGCCTTCAGACCGTGCTGCCGAAGCGGCTCGGTCTCGTCCCGGCCCTGGCGGGGATCGCGGGCTTCGTCTCGGTGCCCGTCACCGCGCTGGCCTTCGTCGGGCTGTACGCCGTGGGCGGCACCGCCCCGATCCCGCTCGACACGCTCACGACGGCGATGCTCGGCTGGCACACCCTGATCGGCATCGGGGAGGCCGTGATCACCGGTCTGGTCGTGGGCAGTGTGGTCGCTGTCCGGCCGGACCTGGTCTACGGTGCGCGCCGCGCGCTGAAGGCCCGCAAGCTCGAGATCCGCGATGTCGAGGAGGCGGCCGCATGAGGACGCGCACCGTCGTCGTCGCCGGCATCGTGCTGGCACTCCTCATCGCCGGCGTGGCCAGCTTCTACGCCTCGAGCAACCCCGACGGCCTCGAGTACGTCGCGGAGCAGGTCGGCTTCGCGGAGACGGCCGAGGACAGCGCCGCCAAGGACAGTCCGTTCGCCGACTACGGCACGCGCGGTGTCGAGAACGAACGCCTGTCCGGCGGGCTCGCCGGCGTGGTGGGCGCGCTCGTCGTACTCCTGCTCGCCGGGGGACTGACGCTCGCGGTACGACGGCGCGGGCGCACGGCGGACCAGCACACCGACGACAAGGACCGGGTCTGACATGGGTGCTGGACACGGCCACAAGCTGCACTACCACGGGCACTCGCGGGTCCACCGCGCTCCGGCGCACGCCAAGGTCCTCGCGCTGCTGCTGTTCATGCTCACGGTCGTGGCGACTCCTCGGGACTGGTTCCCGGTGTTCGGCGGCTACCTGCTCGTCCTCGTCGCCGTCATCGCGGTCAGCCAGGTCCCGCCGTTGTACATCGTCAAGCGGATGGTGGTCGAGGTCCCGTTCGTTGTGTTCGCGGTGCTGATGCCGTTCATCTCGACCGGCCCGCGCACCGACTTCCTCGGGCTGACCGTCTCCGAGCCGGGCCTGCTCGCCGCGTGGGGCCTGCTGGCGAAGGGGTCACTCGGCGTGATCGCCAGCCTCACCCTCGCCGCGACCACCGAGCCGCGTGACCTGCTCGCCGGCCTTCAGCGGCTGCGGGTGCCAGACCAGCTGGTGCAGATCATGGGCTTCATGATGCGTTACCTCGACGTGGTCACCGACGAGATGCGCCGGATGCGGATCGCCCGGGAGTCACGCGGCTTCACCGCCCGCTCGGTCAAGCACTGGCCGGTGATCGCCCGCTCCGCCGGGGCGCTGTTCATCCGCTCCTACGAACGTGGCGAGCGCGTCCACCTTGCGATGCTCTCGCGGGGCTACAACGGAAAGCTGCCGACCCGATGAGCACTCCCGTCCTCGACGTGCAAGGTCTCGCCTACGCCTACCCCGACGGGCACCAGGCGCTCTACGGCGTGAACCTGCACGTGCACCGGGGCGAGCGGGTCGCCCTGCTCGGCCCCAATGGCGCCGGCAAGACCACCCTCGTGCACCACCTGAACGGCATCCTGACCGCGGGCGCAGGTTCGGTCGCGGTATCCGGGCTGTCGGTGACGAAGAAGAACCTGGCCGAGGTACGCCGCCGCGTCGGCGTCGTGTTCCAGGACCCCGACGACCAGCTGTTCATGCCCAGCGTCCGGGACGACGTGGCGTTCGGACCGGCCAACCTCGGCCTGCGCGGCGAGGAGCTCGAACGGCGGGTGATCAGCGCCCTGGAGCAGGTGGGCATGGCCGAGTTCGTGGATCGCCCGCCGCACCACCTCTCCTTCGGGCAGCGTCGCCGGGTCGCGGTGGCGACGGTGCTGGCGATGGAGCCCGAGATCCTGGTGCTCGACGAGCCCTCCTCCAACCTCGACCCCGCCTCCCGCCGCGAGCTGGCCGAGATCCTGACCTCGCTGGACGTGACCGTGCTGATGGTGACGCACGACCTGCCCTACGCGCTGGAGCTGTGCCCGCGGTCCGTCGTACTCTCCGACGGGGTGATCGTGGCGGACGGGGGTACCTACGACGTGCTCACCGACGACGCGCTCATGTCCGCTCACCGTCTGGAACTCCCGTTCGGGTTCGATCCCCGGACGGTTACGCTGCCCTCGGCCGGGTAACGTTCGGAACTGACGCGCCCGCCCGGGCCCTGAGACCGCTTCGTCAGACGAGGAGACAGCTGTGAGCCACGCCGAGAAGCCGGCCGACAACCGCGGACCCGACACGATCGAGAGCGAGATCGAGGCCACCCGCGAGCGACTCGCCGGCACCATCGACCAGCTCCTCTACCGGGCCAGCCCGAAGACCATCGCCAAGCGCGAGGTCAACAGCATCAAGGCGCACTACGTCGACGACCAGGGCAGCCCGCGCACGGACAACATCCTCAAGACCGTCGGCGTCGTCGCCGGCTTCGTCGCAGTGGTCGTCGTGATCCGGAAGGTCGCGAAGTAGCACGTGGCTCAGGACAAGACCCCGATCCGGATGCTGCACGACCGCGTCCTCGTCGCCCTCGACAAGGAGGCAGGGGAGAGGCGGTCCAGCGGCGGCATCGTCATCCCGGCCACCGCGGCGATGGCCAGCCACCGGCTCGCCTGGTCACGCGTGGTTGCCACCGGCACCAACGTGCGACTCGTGGAGGTCGGTGACCGCGTGCTGTTCGACCCGGCCGAGAAGGCCGAGGTCGAGGTGCAGGGCGAGACCTACATCGTGATGCGGGAACGCGACATCCACGCCGTGGCTGCGGACCGGCTGGGCGACAGCCAGACCGGCCTCTACCTCTGAGCCGGAATGTCTCCGGGCGGGTGATGCTCGTCGTCGTGCTCGCCTGAGTGCTCCTCGGCGCGGTGTGCCCCGCCGTGCGTCGTCGGGGCCTCGTGGTCGACGTCCGGGTCCAGCTCGTCCGCGCGCCGGAGGTTCTCCTGGTGCTCCTCGCGGTGGGCTGCGGCCGCGGTGTGCTGGTCGACGGCGTCGGCCTCCAGCCGCTCGGCCTCGGCTACCTTCCGGTCGGCCTCCGCGCGCGCTCGGGCTGCTTCGGCCTCGGTCGCGCGGGCCTCGGCCTCGCGCCGCTCGATGGCCGTGCTCTGAGCGGTGATGCGCTCGCGAAGCTCGCCGGCCTGCTGCCGGCGCTTCTCGGTGTGCTTCCTGCTCATCGCCACCGCGATCACGGCGACGACGAGGACCACCGCGACGACTGCCGCGATGATCATGACCGTTGTGCTGGTCATGGCCCCCTCCTCAGTAGGTACCTCGCCGATACCCGACGGAGGAGGTGCCAAACCTGTCCAGACAGGCGGGCTATGCGGACTTCGGTGGCTCGAGCCGTCGTACGTCCGGTGCTCCGAGCCGGGCCGCGTCGGCGGTGTGGTCGTCCGGCTCCTGCTGCGACTGCACCTCTGCGCTGACCCGGGCCCGGTAGTGGGTGACCTCCCGCTTCAGCGTGTCGTCGTCCCAGCCGAGAAGGGGTGCGACCAGGGCCGCTACGTCCTCGGCGGCGGCGACGCCCCGGTCCGGGGTCTCGATGGAGATCCGGGTGCGCCGGGTGAGGATGTCGTCGAGGTGCAGCGCACCCTCGGCCGCGACGGCGTAGTACGCCTCGAGCCGAAGGTACGACGGTGCGCCGTCGATCGGCTCCGCGAGCTCGGGGCGCTGCTTCACCAGGCCGGTGAGCTCGTGCACCAGGGAGCCGTACCGCCTCAGCAGGTGCTCGATCCGGGCAACGTGCAGGCCGGAGTCCTCGGCGATCTGCTCGCGCTGGTTCCAGGCGGCGTCGTAGCCGACGGCACCCATGAGCGGTATCTTCTCGGTGCACGACTTGGGCACACCGGGAATCCGGTGCACGGCGGCGTCCACGGCGTCCTTGGCCATCACCCGGTAGGTGGTGTACTTGCCGCCCGCGACGATGACGAGACCCGCGACGGGGGTGACCACCGCGTGCTCGCGGGAGAGCTGGCTGCTCTCCTCGGACTCACCGGCGAGCAGCGGCCGGAGTCCGGCGTACACGCCGACCACGTCCTCGTGGGTGAGGGGAGTGGCGAGCAGCGCGTTGGCGTGGTCCAGCAGGTAGTCGATGTCGGAGCGGCTCGCCGCAGGGTGGGCCAGGTCGAGGTTCCAGTCGGTGTCGGTGGTCCCGATGATCCAGTGCTCGTCCCACGGGATGATGAAGAGCACGCTCTTCTCGGTGCGGCTGATGATCCCGGTGGTGGCGTGGATCCGGTCGCGGGGGACGACGATGTGGACGCCCTTGGAGGCGCGCACGTTGAACTGGCCGCGGCCGCCGACCATCTCCTGGATCTCGTCGGTCCACACGCCTGCCGCGTTGATGGTCTGCCGGGCGCGCACCTCGCGCTCCTCGCCGGTCTCGAGGTCCCGGACCCGGGCGCCGACGACCCGGTCACCCTCGCGGAGGAAGCCCATCACCCTGCTGCTGGTGGCGCACATGGCGCCGTAGTGGGCGGCGGTGCGGGCGATCATCATGGTGTGCCGGGCGTCGTCGACCTGGCCGTCGTAGTACTGGATCGCTCCGACCAGGGCGTTGCGCTTCAGCGACGGGAACTCGCGCAGAGCCTGCCGGCGGGTGAGGTGCCGGTGGCTCGGCACCCCATGACGGCCGCCCATGGTGTCGTAGAGCAGGACGCCGCTGCCGACGTACACCCGCTCCCAGAGGCGGTGCTGAAGCGGGTAGAGGAACGGCACCGGACGGGTCAGGTGCGGCGCCAGCTCGTTGAGGATCAGCGACCGCTCACGGAGGGCTTCGCGGACCAGCCCGAAGTTGAGCTGCTCGAGGTAGCGAAGCCCCCCGTGGATGAGCTTGCTGGACCGGCTCGACGTGCCGGCAGCATAGTCGCGAGCCTCCACCAGGCCGACCCGCAGACCACGGGTGACCGCGTCGAGCGCCGCGCCGGCGCCGACCACCCCACCACCGATCACGAGGACGTCGAGCTCACCCTCCGACATTTGCTTCAGCGCCGAAGCGCGGCTCTCGGGGCTCAGGTGTTGGGCGGTGCTGGTCATGCTCACTCCTCGCTGGCAGAGGTGATACCTGGGACGGGGTCGACGCTCAGACGTCCACCCAGTCAAAGGTACGGGTGACCGCCTTACGCCAGCCGCGGATGCCCTCCTCGCGCTGGGCGTCGTCCCACTGCGGCTCCCACCGCTTGCTCTCGTTCCAGTTCTTCCGCAGGTCCTCGGGAGTCTCCCAGAACCCGACGGCCAGCCCGGCTGCGTAGGCAGCCCCCAGGGCCGTCGTCTCGGCAACCACCGGACGGCTCACCGGTACACCGAGCACGTCGGCCTGGATCTGCATGCACAGCTCGTTCGCGGTCACGCCGCCGTCGACCTTGAGCACCTCGAGCTTGACGCCGGAGTCCTTCTCCATGGCCTCGGCAACGTCGAGGCTCTGGTAGCAGATCGCCTCCAGCGTGGCCCGGGCGATGTGTGCGTTGGTGTTGAACCGGGACAGCCCGACGATCGCGCCGCGCGCGTCCGAGCGCCAGTACGGCGCGAACAGGCCGCTGAAGGCAGGGACGAAGTAGACCCCGCCGTTGTCCGGCACCTCCCTCGCCAGGGACTCGCTCTGCGAGGCGCCGTTGATGATGCCCATCTGGTCACGCAGCCACTGAACGGCCGAACCGGTGACGGCGATCGAGCCCTCGAGGGCGTAGACCGGTTTGTCCTCGCCGAACTGGTAGCAGACCGTGGTGAGCAGCCCGTTCTCCGAGCGGACCAGCTCGTTGCCGGTGTTCAGCAGCAGGAAGTTGCCGGTGCCGTAGGTGTTCTTGGCCTCGCCGGGACGCAGACAGACTTGCCCCAATGTGGCGGCCTGCTGGTCTCCCACGGTTCCCGCAATCGGGATGTCACGGGAGGCGCCGGCAGGAGAAAAGACAGCCTCGGTGTCCGGGTCGGAGGAGGGCCGGATAACGGGCAGCATCTCGCGCGGCACATCGAAGAGATCGAGT
>JBFIWG010000004.1:0-23266 GCA_041606495.1 Nocardioidaceae bacterium | reverse complement strand
GGGGCCCGACCACCGATGGTGGTCGGGCCCCTTTGCGTTGCCTGCGGCCAGTGAGCCTGCGGGCTCACCGGCGGGGCAGCTGGTCAGGCGAGGCGCGTCGGCCCGTTGGCACGGTCGAACACGTCGCGGTGGTGGCTCATGGGCGGTTGACGCCGGCTGTCTGCATAGCCGTCGCCCTTGATCACCCGCACGGTGTAGTAGGCCAGGGCTACCACCGCGAGGGCCAGGATCGTGAGGATGATGGTTTCGGTCATGGCAGTAATCATGCGCGCATCAGTTTCCTGCCACGAGTGGCAGTGATGACATCTGCCGTCGATTTTCTGCCAAACCTGTGCCACGATGGCAGACATGATCGAGAACGTGGCCGTGCTGGCCTACGACGGCGTCGCCCCCTTCGAGCTCGGGGTGCTGTGCGAGGCATGGGGGACCGACCGCTCCGACCAGGGGCTGCCCGCCTTCGACTTCGCGGTGTGCTCCGAGGGTTCCCGACCCGTGCACACCACCGGCGGCTTCAAGCTCCAGGTGGAGCACGACTTCGCTCGCGCCGCGGAGGCCGACCTGGTCGCCGTACCCGCGGTAGACCGGCACAAGGAGGTGCCCGAAGCGGTCGTCGATGCCCTGCGCTCGGCGTACGAGCGCGGCGCACGGGTGATGTCGGTCTGCTCCGGTGCCTTCGCGCTCGGTGAAGCGGGCCTGCTCGACGGCCGCGACTGCACCACTCACTGGTTCTACACCCATGAGCTGGCCGAGCGTTTCCCGAAGGCGAACGTGATCCCGGAGGTCCTCTACGTCGAGGACGGGCGTCTCCTCACCAGCGCCGGGTCGGCGGCCGGCCTCGATGCGTGCCTCCACCTGTACCGCAAGGAGTTCGGCGCGAGCGTCGCCGGCATGGTGGCCCGCCGGATGGTGGTGCCGCCTCAGCGCGAGGGAGGCCAGGCCCAGTTCATCAAGAGCGTCGTGCCGGAGAACGACGCGGACACGCTGGCGCCCCTGCTGGGCTGGATCGCCGAGAACCTCGACCAGCCTCTCAGTGTCGAGGAGCTGGCCTCCCGCTCCAACATGTCCGCCCGCACCTTCGCTCGGCGGTTCCGGGCCGAGACGGGTACGACGCCGCACGCCTGGATCACCAACCAACGGGTGATGCGCGCCGAGGAGCTGCTGGAGACGACCCACCGGCCGATCGACTGGATCGCTACGGACGTCGGCTTCGGGAACGCGGCGACCCTGCGGCACCACTTCGCGCGTGCCCGTGGGGTCAGTCCGCAGCAGTACCGGCGTACGTTCTGCTCACTTGGCCAGGCCCAGGACGCCGGGTAGCTCGAGCCGCTTCACCTTGCCGGTGTGGGTGTGGGGCAGCTCGGTGAGCTTGAAGTACTCCTTCGGACGTTTGGGCGGGGCCAATCGCTCGGCCGCGAAGGCGGTCAGCTCCTCGGCCGTGGCGTCGCCGACCACGGCTGCGCAGACCCGCTGCCCCCAGGCGGCGTCGTCGATCCCGAACACCGCCACCTCGGCGACGCCCGGGTGCTCGCCGAGGGCGTTCTCCACCTCAACCGGGTAGACGTTCACACCGCCCGAGATGACCAGGTCCTCCCGACGGCCGTCGAGGTAGAGGTAGCCGTCCTGGTCGATGCGACCGAGGTCTCCCACGGTGAAAGCCGGACCTTGCGGCGTCCTGCGCCAGCTGGCGGCCGTCTTCTCCGGCGCGCGCCAGTAGGTGAAGCGCGCGTGCTCGGGGACGGCGCACCAGATGGTCCCGTCGTCGTCGACCGTGATGGTCCGACCTGGCCGAGCCCGTCCCACGGTGCCCGGCCGCTCGAGCCACTCCTCGCTTCGGCAGGCAGTGAACTGGCCCTCGGTCGAGCCGTAGAACTCCCACGTGCTGCCGGGCGGGAACAGCTCGACGAGCCGCCGCTTGACCTGTGGGGGACACGACGCCCCGGCGTGGGCGACCAGCCGGAAGCCCGACAGGTCGGGAACCCCGACCACGTCCCAGTACGCGAACAGCCGTTGCAGGTGGGTCGGGACGCAGAACATGGTGCTCGGGCGATGCTCCTCGATCGCGCGGGTGACCGCGTCCGCGTCGAACGGGCCGGGTACGACGACCCGCCCACCCGCGAGCAGGGTGCCGAGAGCGAACCGGAGCGGAGCGGAGTGGTAGAGCGGGCTGAGCACCAGGTGCACGTCGGTGTCGGCGAAACCCCACAGGTCACGCTCCTCGGCGGCGAGCGCCTCCGCAGCGGCTGGTGCGAGCACGCCCGACCAGACGCCCTTGGGCTCGCCGGTCGTCCCACTGGTCATGTGCATCGGCCGGGCGCGGGGGAGGCGCGGGCTCCCGTCGGTCTGGGCGAGCAGGTAGTCGACGTCCCCCGGATTGACGATCATCGAGGGCTGCACGCTGCGCAGGATCGTGATCTGCTCCCGGTCGGTGAGGCACGGATCCACGGGGACCGGCACCACGCCCTCGCCAAGCAGAACGCCAACCAGGCGGACGTACTTCTCCGAGCTCGGGAGCAGGAGAACGACCCGGTCGCCCGGTGAGAGGTCGGCGATTGACACGCAGCCTTTTTAGCAGGCACTGGCCCACTGGTGGCGCAGGGAGCGGGCGAGGTGGACAAATGGGCCGTGGCTCACCGAAGTGGGACGAAGGGGGTTGACAGCCGTGGACCGGAGCCGGTTGATTGGTCTAGGCCAATGGTTCACTCGATCTCGGGGGTGTGGGCATGCGCCCATCAAGGCTTCTCGCTACCAGTTTGCTGACCACCTGCGTCTCGCTCGTCGTACCTGCCGCCGCGGTCGCCGGACCTAGCGGCACTGACCGCCCGACAAGCCATCACCATCCGAACCGCCCCTGCGAGGTCTCCCCGGACGCGCCCAAGCGGCAGATGCGTGGCGAGTGGATCGCCAGCGTCGTCAACATCGACTGGCCCTCCCGGACCGGTCTCAGCGCCGAGGAGCAGAAGGCCGAGCTGCTCGGGTGGTACGACGAGGCGGCCGCCCGTGGACTGAACTCCGTCGTCCTGCAGGTGCGGCCGACGGCCGACACGTTCTGGCCCTCGGAGCTGGAGCCGTGGTCGCGGTACCTCACCGGCCAGGCCGGCGGCGACCCTGGCTACGACCCGATGCGCTTCGCCGTACGCGAGGCGCACGCCCGCAACCTCGAGCTGCATGCCTGGTTCAACCCCTACCGGGTCGCGATGAATACCGACCGCTCCGCGCTCGCGCCGGACAGCCCGGCCGTCGAGCACCCCGACTGGGTCGTGGAGTACGCCGGCAAGCTCTACTTCGACCCGGGCATTCCGGCGGTCCGGGCCCACGTCGAGAAGGTCATCCTCGAGGTGGTTCGCCGCTACGACATCGACGCGGTCCACTTCGACGACTACTTCTACCCCTACCCGTCCGGCGGCCAGGAGTTCCCCGACGCAGCCACGTTCGCCGAGCACGGCGACGGCTTCGCGGATCGCGACGACTGGCGACGCCACAACGTGGACCTGCTGATCTCCGAGCTCGACCAGCAGATCCATGCGGCCAAGCCCTGGGTGAAGTTCGGGGTCAGTCCGTTCGCGGTGTGGCGCAACGCCTCGACCGACCCGGAGGGCTCGCAGACCACCGCCGGCGCGGAGACCTACGACCACCTCTACGCCGACACCCGGCGATGGGTGCGGGAGGAGTGGCTGGACTACGTGGCGCCGCAGGTCTACTGGAACATCGGCTTCGCGCCGGCCGACTACGCCGCCCTGGTGCCCTGGTGGTCCGAGCAGGTGCGCGGCACCGACGTACAGCTCTACATCGGCCAGGCGAACTACAAGGTCGGCACCTCGACCCAGTCGCCGGCCTGGAACGACCCGGGCGAGATCAGCTCCCACCTGACGTTCAACCGGGACTACCCGGAGGTCGACGGGGACATCTACTTCTCCGCCAAGCAGATCCGGGCGAACCGCCTCGGGCACATGGACCTCGTGCAGGCTGAGCACTACGAGCATCCCGCGCTGCTGCCGGTCACCCGCGGCGTGCCCGGTCACGCCCCCCGGCCCGTCGTACGCCTGCAGGCCGAGCGGGAAGACGAGGGGACTGTGCTCACCTGGCGGGGAAGCGGCAGCTCCTACGCGATCTACCGGGTCGACGGCAGGCCGGACCGCTGCGCGCTGGCTGACGCCGAGAACCTGCTGGCGACCGTGCACCACCGGCCAGGACGGATCCAGAAGTACGTCGACCCGGCGGCTGTGACGGCCGACGAGACGGGGGAGCGGACCACCTACTTCGTCACCGCACTCGACCGCGCCTACCGGGAGAGCCGGCCGAGCGCCAAGGTGGTGCGCGACTGACGCCGTTGCTTGGCCTGGCGGTCCTGATGCTGTACCAATGGTCTATGACCACGGTTGTGCCCGGCTCCAACCCGGCCAAGCAGCAGCAGGTTCGCGCCCAGCTCGAGCAGCTCCTCGAGGGCCTCGCTCCAGGGGAGCTGCTCCCGCCGGAGCGCGACCTGGCGCACCGGCTTGGCGTGGCCCGGATGACACTGCGCCGCGCCGTCGACGTCCTGGTGGAGGAGTCGCGGCTGGTCCGACGCCAGGGTGCCGGCACGTTCGTGGCGGCACCGAAGGTGACCCAGCGACTGGCAGCGACGTCGTTCTCCGCGGACATGCGGGCCCGCGGGCTGCGCCCCGGCAGCAGGACCGTGCTGTCGCGGCGCTTCCCGGCGGGCGTGATGCTGTCCTCCGTGCTCGAGGTCTCGCCCCAGACCGAGGTGCTGCACGTGCGCAGGCTCCGTCTGGCCGATGACGTCCCGATGGCGGTCGAGGACCTGCACGTTCCGGCGTCGGTGGCGCCGGGGATGACCGGCCGGGACCTGGACGACGCCTCCTTCTACGACCTGCTCGAGCACCGGTTCGGCACGCCGGTGGTGGCCGGGACCCAGACGGTCGAGCCGGCCCTGGTCGGCCCGGAGGAGGCCGAGCTGCTCGAGGTGGACCCGGGCTCGCCGGTCTTCCTCTTTGAGCGCACCTCACGCATCGCTGGCGGCCACGTCGCCGAGTTCGTGCGCTCGGTCTATCGCGGCGACCGGTACCGGATCATGGTCGACATCTTCCCCCGGGGCTCCGAGGACAGCTGATGTCGGCTCTGGCGGCCTCTTGACTCGGCCGGGGTGATGCGCGCAGAATCCAGACCAAAGGTCTAGTCCGCTGGTCTGGACATGCGAACTCGGGGACCGCCTCCTTGGCGCGTCCGCACCCACAGGGGGTTTCATGCGATCGAAACGTTATGCCGTCGCGCTCGCGGCGACGCTGATGGCCACCGCCGCGTGCGGCAGCAACAGCTCCGGTTCCTCGGGCTTCAGTGACGCCGGGGAAGGCCAGGTGTCCGGCGAGGGCGAGACCCTGACCCTCTGGGTCATGGAGGGAACCAACCCCGACGCCGAGCCCTACCTCGATGAGCTCTCGGCCGCCTTCGAGCAGGAGACCGGAGCCACCCTCGACGCGCAGTTCGTGCCGTGGGGCGAGGCCCACGACAAGTTCGTCAACTCCATCGCAGGCGGGACCACCCCCGACGTCGCGGAGGTCGGCACCACCTGGACGCCGGAGTTCGCCGACGCGGGCGCGTTGATGGACCTCAGCGGTCCGGCGGAGAAGGCTGAGGTCGCGGACGAGCTGGTGCCCGGGCTGGTCGAGGCCGGGACCGTGGACGGTGGCCTCTACGGGATGCCGTGGTACGCCGGTGTGCGGTCGATGATCTACCGCACGGACGTCTTCGAGAAGGCCGGCGTCGAGCCGCCCACCACCTGGGACGAGCTCGTCGCGGTTGGCGAGAAGATCAAGCAGAGCAACCCGGACATGATCACCTTCCCGATCGCCGGCGACAGCGAGTACGGCGTCTACCCCTTCATCTGGGGCAACGGCGGCGAGATCGCCACGCAGGTGGACGGCACCTGGGACAGCCAGATCGCCTCCGCGGAGGCCCAGGAGGGCATCGACTTCTACACCGGCCTCGCCCGTGACCACGGCTTCTCGACGCCCGCGGCAACCACGTGGGACGAGGCGGACCTCAGCGATGCCTTCTCCCGCGGCGACGTCGCGATGATGATCTCCGGCAGCTGGACGCCGGGCGCCCTCATCGAGGCCAACCCTGACCTGAAGGGCAAGATCGGCGCATTCCCGATCCCGGGCCCCGACGGTGGCGTCTCCCCGTCGTTCCTCGGTGGTTCGCACCTGTCGGTGTTCCAGACCGCTGAGAACCCCGACCTGGCGTGGGCGCTCGTGGAGCTGATGACGACGGGTGAGTTCGCCGAGAAGTGGAGCGAGCAGACCGGTTTCTTCCCGGGCACGACGACGCTTCTGGAGAAGGTGCAGGAGGCCAACGACCCGCTGGTCTCGCCGTTCGCCACCCAGATGGTCGAGGGCGGCGCCAGCCTTCCGGTCACGCCTCTCTACGGGCAGGTGCAGGGCAAGAAGACCGTGGCGGCGATGCTCCAGTCCATCCTCTCGGGTGACGCATCGCCGGAGGAGGCGAGCAAGGCCGCCGAGCAGGAGATGGACGCCATCTTCTCGCGCGGAAGCTGATCGGCATCCATGACCTCCACCCTGCCTGAGGCGACGCGGACCGGGACGGACAAGCCGCCCCGGTCCGGCGCCCCTCGTGGTCGACGCCGTCGTCGGCTCACTCCCGCCTGGCTGCCGTGGGCGCTCCTCGCGCCGGCGCTGGTCGTCCTCGGTGGCCTGCTGGTTTACCCGCTCGGCCGGGTGGTGGTCCTCTCGATGCAGGACTTCGGCCTTCGGGAGCTGGTCACCGGCGAGACCACCTGGGTGGGGCTGGCGAACTTCCGCGAAGTCTTCGCCGACCCGTTGCTCTGGCGGATCGCACTGCCCAACACAGTCGTCTTCGCGGCCGTGAATGTCACCCTCACCGTGGTCGTGGGCACGCTGGTCGCGCTGCTCCTGGCGAACGTCGGGCCGTGGGCACGCGGTGTCCTGACCAGCGCGGTGCTGGTGGCCTGGGCGGTGCCGGCGGTGACCGGGACCTATGTCTGGGTGTTCCTGTTCGACGCACGCAGCGGCGTGGTGATGCAGACCTTGGGCGACCTCGGGCTGGTCGACCCCGAGAGCGCGAACTGGTTCACCGAGCGGCTGCCGTTCTACACGATCGCGACGCTCAACGTGGTCCACCACGGCTTCCCCTTCGTCGCCATCACCGTGCTTGCGGGCCTGATGACGCTGCCACAGGACACGATGGAGGCGGCCGCGCTCGACGGCGCCGGCCCGTGGAAGCGGTTCTGGCACATCACGGTGCCGCTGCTCAAGCCGGTGTTCGCGGTGGTCACGATCCTGTCGACCATCTGGGACTTCAAGGTGTTCACCCAGATCTACCTGATGCCCGGCGGTTCAGGGACGAACAGGGAGGTGCTGAACCTCGGCACCTGGTCCTACATCACCGCGATCTCGCAGAACCGCTACGGCCTGGGCGCTGCCATCGCGGTGCTGCTGACCCTGGCGCTGCTCGTCATCACGCTGGTGTACCTGCGAACGCTATTCCGCCAGGAGGAGCTGTGAACCGGACGCTGACTCCGGCCCGCCGCGGACGCCGGCCCCTCGGCCGGCTCGGCGTGGCCGTCGGCTGTCTTGCCGTACTCGCCTTCAGCCTGTTCCCGGTGTTCGTCATGGTCTCGACAGCTGTCGACGCTCGCGCCAACGACGGGTCGAGGTCGTTGCTGCCCACCCTGTTCACCTGGGACAACTTCCGCTTCGTGCTCGACGAGGGCGGCTTCACGACGTACCTCCGCAACTCCGTGATCGTCGCGCTCTCCACCGTCGTGATCAGTGGACTGCTCGCGCTGCTCGCGTCGGTGGCGGTGTCGCGTTTCAAGTTCCGGTTCCGCACCGCGCTGCTGGTGATGGTGCTGGTCATCCAGATGGTGCCGCTGGAGGCCCTGGTCATTCCGCTGTTCATCCAGGCCAAGACGCTCGGCATGCTGAACCACCTGCTCGGACTGGTGATCGTCTACGTGGCGTTCTCGCTGCCCTTCGCGATCTGGATGCTGCGCGGGTTCGTCGCCGCGGTTCCGAAGGAGATCGAGGAGGCGGCGTACGTCGACGGCGCCTCTTGGCCGAGGATGTTCTGGACCGTGCTGCTGCCGCTTTGCGCCCCGGGGCTGGTGGCCACGAGCGTCTTCTCGTTCATCACCGCATGGAACGAGTTCGTCTTCGCGATCACCTTCATGAACGACCAGGACTCCTACACCGTGGCCGCGGGGCTGCGGCAGTTCTTCACCCAGTACGGAACCAACTGGGGAGCCGTGATGGCAGGGTCCACGCTGATCACCATCCCGGTGATGCTGTTCTTCGTCGCAGTCCAGCGAAGGCTGAGCGCCGGTCTGGTGGCTGGGGCGGTCAAAGGATGAGCGAGCTTCGTCGCCTCGCCCTGTCCGTGCTCCTGCCGGGCTTCGTCGGCACCACCGCTCCGGCCTGGCTCGCCGGACGGATCGACGAAGGGCTCGCCGGCGTGTGCCTGTTCGGGCAGAACATCGACGATGTCGGTCAGGTCCGCGACCTGACCGCTGACCTGCACCGGCGACGTCCGGGCTTCCTGGTGGCCAGCGACGAGGAGGGAGGCACCGTCACCCGGCTGGAGGCCGAGCGCGGTTCGTCCTGGCCCGGTCATCTCACCCTCGGGCAGCTCGACGACCCGGGTGCCACCTTCGACGTGGCCGCCGGCCTGGGTGCGCAGGCCAGTTCCGCCGGGATCGACCTGGTGCTGGCCCCGGTGCTCGACGTGAACTCCGACCCGAGGAACCCCGTCATCGGGGTCCGGGCCTTCGGCGACGAGCCGCAGCTGGTCTCCCGGCACGGCGTTGCGTTCGTCCAGGGTCTCCAGAGCAGCGGTGTCGCGGCGTGTGCCAAGCACTTCCCGGGCCACGGAGCCACCGTCACCGACTCCCACGTGGGGCTCCCGGTCATCGACGCCGACGCCGAGACCGTGAGAAGGCGCGACCTGCCCCCGTTCGCCGCGGCCGTCGAGGCGGACGTCAGGTGCGTGATGACCGCGCACGTCGTACTCAGAGCGCTCGACCACCGGCCGGCCACCATGAGCCCGACCGTGCTCCGGGTGCTGCGTGATGAGCTCGGCTTCAAGGGCGTGATCGTCAGCGACGCCCTCGACATGGGTGCCGTCACCGTGTCGGGCGGCCGGGCGGCCGGCGCGGTGGCGGCCCTCCGCGCCGGCGTGGACCTGCTGTGCGTGGGCAACCCGCGACACCCCGAGCCGTACGACGACGAGGCAGCCGTCGAGGAGATCGTGGAGGCCGTCGAGCGAGCCGTCGTCGACGGGTCCCTGACGAGAGCGCGGGTCGAGGAGGCCTCGGACCGGGTGGCGAGCCTGTCGGACTGGGTCCGCTCACGCCCGGGCCTCCCCGCGTCGTCCTCGGAGGGTCTACGTGACCGTGGCGGCCGGGCCGCGCGACAGGCGCTGCGGGTCCGCGGTGACGTGACGGTGCGAGGGGATGCGCTGGTCGTCGTGGCCAGCGCTGCCACGGGCTTCGCGTCCGGTCGCGAGGACCGGAGCGTGGTCTCCGCGTTGATGCGCCGCCGACCGTCCTGGGAGTGCGTCGGCCTGGAGCATGCGAGCGACGTTGCGGACGTCGTCGCGCGAGCAGTTGGGCGAGACGTCGTCGTCCTGGTGCGAGACCGGCTTTCCCCGCTGTTGGGTGATGCAGTGGGCGCGCTGCTGTCCGCCAGAAGTGACGCCGTCGTGATCTACACCGGGCTGCCCGATGCCGACGACCGGGGTCACCGGACCGTGCACAGCTTCGGCGGGGGTCGTGTGACCGCTGACGCCGTTGCCGATCTGATCGTGGAAGGAGCCGGGCGATGACCCGAGTCGTGGGTGTGGACCTGGGAAAGACAGCCTGCCGGGTGCAGGTGGCGGACGGGCAGCACCGGGAGCCGCCACTCCACGGTCCCGGTGCGCCGGGTCTGGCCGAGCCGGACGGTGTGCGCCGCGCGTTGCTCGCCGTACGACGCGAGGTGCGCCGCGCCCTGGCAGCCTCGGAAGGACCAGCCCTGGAGATCGACGTACTCGCCGTGGCCGCGGCCGGTGCGCTGGCTGCTCCTGACGCGGCCCCGGCGCTGGCTCGGGAGCTGACATCGGCGGGCGTCGCACGGTCGGTGATGATCACCTCCGACGCGGTCGCCGCCCACGTCGGCGCCCTGGCCGGTCGCGCGGGGACGGTCTTGGCCGTCGGGACCGGCTCGGTCGCCGTCGGCGTCTCCGATGCCGGTCGGGTGACGGCTCTGGGCGGTTGGGGGCCGTGGCTCGGCGACGACGGAGGCGGCGCGTGGTTGGGTCGCGAGGCGGTGCGGTCGGTCCTGCGGGCTCGTGAGGGTCGCGGCCCCGAGACCTGCCTCACCGAGGCGGTCGCGCGGCGCTGCGGTGACCTGGCTCGGCTGCCGCAGTGGCTCCAGGCGGACGAGAGCCCTGCGCGGACCGCCGCGACGCTGACCCCCGACGTGCTGTCCGCGGCTGAGTCCGGCGACGAGGTCGCTGGCGGCATCGTGGCCCGGGCGGCGCGCTGCTGGGCCGACCTGACGATCGGTGCGGCCACCGCCGCCACCAGCGACAGGGTGGCTGTCGTCGGGGGGCTTGCGTCAGCGCAGCTGCTCGTCGACCAGTGGCGCCGGCTCCTCCCGACGGACCTGGAGGTGCTCGAGGCTGCAGGTTCCGCGCTCGATGGCGCGCTGATCCTGGCGAGAAGCACCGACCTGACGCATGAGAGCAACGTGCTGCGCGTATCCGCGGTGGGGCCGAACGGCACGGTTGCGAACGGCCCTGGCGCGACGACCGCCCAGGCGACGGCCGAGACACCGGCCGAGACGACGAGCGGCGTCGACGTCGACGAGCTGGCCACCGAGCAGGTGCGGCTCGACCTCGTCGACCTGGACTCGCGCGGGGCCGACGAGATCGTCCGGCTGATGCTCGAGGCCGAGGCGACGGTTCCGGACGCTCTGCGCCACGCTCGCCCGGAGCTCGCCGTCGCCGTGGAGCTGGCCGAGCAGGCCCTCTCACGCGGCGGTCGGCTGATCTACGTCGGCGCCGGAACGCCTGGCCGCCTTGCCGCGCTCGACGCGGCGGAGTGCCCTCCTACGTTCGGCACCCCGGCCGACCGGGTGGTCGCAGTGCTCGCCGGCGGGGGTGCAGCCACCTCGCGCGCGGTGGAGGGGGCCGAGGACGACGGCCAGGCCGGGGTCCGAGACCTGCTCGCGCTGCAGCCGGGCCCCGACGACCTCGTGGTGGGCATCTCGGCGTCGGGGCGCACGCCCTACGTCCTGTCCGCGCTTCACGCCGCGGCCGAGCGCGGCTGCCCCACAGTGGCGGTGGTGAACAACCCGGGCAGTCCGATGAGCCGCGCAGCGACCGTGACCGTCGAGCTGCTCACTGGTGGGGAGGTGCTGGCCGGCTCGACCCGCCTCAAAGCGGGCACATCCCAGAAGATCGCCCTCAACGTGATCTCCACCGGTGCGATGATCGGGAACGCGAAGACCTACGGCGCCTGGATGGTGGACGTCATGGCATCCAACGAGAAGCTGCGTCGACGCGCGCGCCGGATTCTGCGTGAGGCGACCGGAGCGAGCGACGAGACGGCGGAGGCTGCTCTCGAGTCCGCCCAGTGGCAGACCAAGGTCGCGCTGGTGATGATCCTCGCGGCGGTCGACGTCGAGAAGGCCAGAGAGCTCTTGGACTCAGCCGGGGGTCGGGTCCGCGAGGCGCTGACCCTGGCGGGGGCCGACTCGGCCGAGGTCGCGCCGTGATCGTCGTGTCGGTGGCATCTGGCACCTCGGCCGACGCGCTGGACGTCGGCCTGGTCGAGCTCGCCTGGACCGACGGGGACGACGTGACGCTTGAGGTGGTCGAGACCTGGAGCGAACCCTGGCCCGAAGGGCTCGGCGACCGCATCCTGGCCCTCCTGCCGCCATCGTCGACGACGGCGGCAGAGGTCTGTGCGGTCGACACCGCCGTCGGTCAGGCGGTCGGGGCCGCTGCCGCCCGTGCAGTCGAGGTGGC
Organism: Nocardioidaceae bacterium; assembly: GCA_041606495.1. GTDB lineage: Bacteria > Actinomycetota > Actinomycetes > Propionibacteriales > Nocardioidaceae > Nocardioides_C. Next base: position 11,224 of record JBFIWG010000004.1, on the reverse strand, counting down.
CCGTCGTACGACGGGCAGCGCCCCGTCACTGATCGTCTCCCCGGGTCAGACCGTGCACCACGAGGTGCTCGACGGACGCTGCCTCGGCTCGCTCCAGCTTGGCCAGCCGGCCTGGGTGGTCGAGGCCACTGGGCTTCCGGTGATCTCCGACCTGCGCGCCCGGGACGTCAGCGCCGGAGGGCACGGCGCCCCACTCGCCAGCACGCTCGACTCCCTCTGGCTGGACGGTGAGACCGGCGCGAAGGCGGCCCTCAACCTCGGTGGGATCGCCAACGTCACCGTGGTGAGGCCGGGCAGCCCGCCTCTGGCCTGGGACACCGGCCCCGCCAACTGCCTGCTCGACGTGGCTGCCCGAATGGCGACGGGCAACGAGCTGGGCTATGACCGCGACGGGGCGCTCGCGTCCAGCGGCCGGGTGCGGGCCGACCTCCTTTCCGTGCTGCTCGACCACCCGCACTTCGTGCGTCGACCGCCGGTGTCGACCGGACGTGAGACGTTCTCCGCGACCCTCCTGGAGGAGGCTCTCGCCGGGTGTGCGCCGATCGCCTGGTCCGATGTGCTCGCCACGCTGACCGAGCTGACGGCGCTCACGGTGGCGCGTGCCCTGGCCCCCCTCAAGGTGTCCGAGGTCGTGGCCTCCGGTGGCGGCGTCGCCAACCCCGCGCTGATGGCCGCGCTGGCCAGGGCACTGGGGGAGACCCGTCTGCTGACCAGCGATGAGCTGGGCATCCCGGCGGACGGCAAGGAGGCGGTGATGTGGGCGCTGCTCGGGTTCCTGACCTGGCACGGCGTGCCGGCCTCGACCCCGGCGACGGGCGCCTCGGCCGCCCGGGTGCTGGGCCGGATCAGCCCCGGTGACACCGCCCTGGTGCTGCCCGAGCCAGTCCGGCAGCGTCCGGGGCGGTTGCGTGTCCGGTCGAGAGAGGTGGCGTGATGGCCACGAGACGACTCGGAGTGTCCGCGGCCCTGGTGCGCGGGTCGCTGGTGCCCGGCGACGTGGAGGTGGCCGGGGACACCGTGACCCGGGTGGGCCTCCCCGCAGCCAAGGGTGGGCGGATCGCCGCGCCCGGGTACGTCGACCTGCAGGTGAACGGGTTCGCCGGTGTCGACGTGATGACCGCCGACGAGGACGGGATCGCCTTGATCTCCCGCGCCCTGGCGGCGCATGGCGTGACGTCGTGGGTGCCCACTCTGATCACCGCCGCCGAGGACAGCACCACCCGCGCCCTCGACGTCCTGGGCCGGCTGCTGGTGTCCGGCGTGGGGCAGAGCCCGCGGTCCGCCGTACCTCTCGGGGTGCACCTCGAGGGTCCGTTCCTCTCACCGCGGCGGCTCGGCACCCATCCCGCAGAGCACCGGCGCGACCCCGACCGTGCGCTCCTGGCGCGGTGGCGAGGCGCCGCCCCGGTCCTCGCGGTCACCCTGGCCCCGGAGCTGCCGGGCGCGCTCGAGATGGTCCGCGAGCTCAGTCGGGACGGGGTCCTGGTCTCGCTCGGCCACTCCGACGCCACCGCGGAGCAGGCACACGCAGGGTTCGACGCCGGCGCCCGGACGGTGACCCACCTGTTCAACGCGATGAGCCCGCTGCACCACCGAGCACCGGGTCTGCCCGGTGCCGCGCTCGGCCGTTCCGACGTCGTCGTCCAGCTCGTCGTCGACGGGCACCACCTCGCGCCCGACGCGGTGCGGACCGCCTGGGCCGCCGCCCGGGAGCGGGTGGTGCTGGTGACCGACGCGACCGCGGCCGCGGGTCGGGCCGACGGCTCCTACGCGCTCGCCGGCGTGGAGGTCGAGGTCAGGGGCGGAGCCGTGCGCAACGCCTCGGGCGCCCTCGCCGGCAGCGCGCTGACGCTGGACGCAGCGGTGCGCAACGTGTGTGAGCTCGGAGCGGACCCGGTCGACGCGCTCATTGCGGTCAGTGAGGCGCCTGCCCGGCTGCTCGGACGCTCCGACGTGGGGACTCTCGCCCCGGGGCGGAGGGCCGACCTGGTGGTCCTCGACGATGACCTCACCGTCCGCGACGTGCTCGTCGCCGGCCGACCCGTCGACCGGAGCGTCGAGGCAGCAGGAGGGGCGGCATGAGCCTCCTCGAGCGAGAGCTGATGCAGCAGTCCGCTGTGGCCGAGCGCCTTCTCGGTATCACCTGGCCCCGGCTCCCGGAGCTTCGTGAGTCGCTGGCCCCCGCCATGTCGCACGGCGTCGTGCTGGTGGCCCGGGGCAGCTCGGACAACGCGGCGCGCTACGCGCAGTACCTGTGGGGCATGAAGCTCGGCGTGCCGGTGACCCTGGCGGCGCCGAGCCTGACCAGCATCTATGGCCGACCGCTCGACCTGCACGGGAGCCCGGTGGTCGCGATCTCCCAGTCGGGGTCCTCGCCCGACGTGGTGGGGTACGTCGAGCAGGCTCGTGCGCTCGGCTCGCCGACCCTGGCGGTCACGAACGACCCGGACTCCCCGCTGGCCGGTGCGGCCGAGCATGTCCTCGACCTGGCCGCCGGGCCGGAACGCTCCGTGGCCGCGACCAAGACGTACACCGCTTCTCTGTTGGCAATGGCACTGATCGCGGTCGCACTCGGCGACGAGGCCGCTGTGGATGCGGACCGGGAGGCGCTTGGTCAGGTCTCTGTTGCGCTGGAGGCGGCCGCGACCGGTTGCCTGGGCGTGCCGGAGGCGGTCGACGTGCTCGCGCCGTACGACCGGGCGTTCTGCGTGGGACGTGGGCTGAACCTCGGCACCGCCCACGAGACCGCGCTGAAGCTGACCGAGCTGACCGGCACCCTGGTCGCGCCGTACTCACCCGCGGACCTGCTGCACGGACCGGTCGCGGCAACGGGGCGGGACGTCCCGGCGGTGCTGATCGCTCCACCCGAACCGTCCAGCGCCAGCGTGCTCGAGCTGGTGCCGGAGCTGCGTCGCAGGGGAGCGCCGGTCGTCCTGGTCGGCACGGAGGGCTCGCTTGCGCAGGCCCCCGACACGCAGGGACGGGTCGTCCTGCCGGAGACGGCCGCGCTTCCTCCCTGGCTGTCCCCGTTGAGCGCCGTCGTCGCCGGGCAGCTGCTCGCGTGGCGGCTGGCGGTGGCTCGCGGGGTGGACGTGGACCGCCCCGGCGAGCTGAGCAAGGTGACCCGGACCCGCTGACGGGGCTCGACAACGCACCGGCGCGTGCTCTGCGAGACTGCGACCCATGGTGCGAGTGGGACTGACGGGCGGAGTCGCGTCCGGGAAGAGCACGGTCTCGGCGATCCTGCGCGACCTCGGTGCGGTGGTCATCGACGCCGACGTGCTGGCGCGGGAGGTGGTCGCGCCGGGAACCGACGGCCTGGCCGAGGTGGTCGAGGCGTTCGGGGCTGATGTCCTGACCGCGGACGGGCAGCTCGACCGGCCGGCGCTCGGGGGGAAGGTGTTCGCCGATGAGGAGGCGCGACGACGGCTCGAGGCGATCATTCATCCCCGGGTGCGCGCGCGTGCTGCCGAGCTCGAGGCGCAGGCCGCGCCGGACGCGGTGGTCGTGCATGACATCCCGCTGCTCGCCGAGACCGGGCAGGCGAACACCTTCGACGCGGTGATCGTCGTCGATGTCCCCGTGGAGACGCAGGTCCGGCGGATGATGCACGAGCGCGACCTGAGCCGTGCCGATGCCGAGGCGCGGGTCGCCGCTCAGGCGTCTCGTGAGGACCGGCGTGCGGTCGCGACGTACGTCATCGACAACACCGGGACACGCGAAGACCTCCGCGACCGGGTCGCGGAGGTCTTCGACAAGCTGATCGCTTAGGCAGCCAGGTCCGGGTCGGCGAGCTCGCGCAGCTTCGCGAGCGCCTCGCGCTCGAGCTGGCGCACCCGCTCGGCCGAGATGCCGTGCTGAGCGCCGATGTCCGCGAGCTTGTGCTGGCGACCGTCGACCAGTCCGTAGCGTGCCCGGATGATGTCTGCCGCACGGTCGTCGAGAAGCTCGACGAGGTGCGAGAGCCGGTCGCGCGACTCCACGTCCAGGACGGTGGCGTCCGGGCCGGGAGCGGTCTCCTGGGCGATCAGGTCACCCAGCGAGGTGTCGCCGTCCTCATCCACCGGGGTGTCGAGGCTGATGTGCTCACGGCCCCAGGTGATCAGGTCGATCACCCGGTCGATGTCCATGCCGAGCTCGGTGGCGATCTCCTCGGGCTCGGGCTCCCGCCCGAGCTGACGCTCGAGGGTACGACGGGCCGAACCGACCTGGTTCAGCTCCTCGACCACGTGCACGGGAAGCCGGACGACGCGCGCCTGCTGCGCGATGCCCCGGGTGATGGCCTGGCGGACCCACCAGGTGGCGTACGTGGAGAACTTGTAGCCCTTGGCGTAGTCGAACTTCTCGACTGCCCGGATCAGGCCGGTGTTTCCCTCCTGCACGAGGTCGAGCATCGGCATCTGGCTACGGCCGTACTTGCGCGCAATCGAGACCACGAGCCGCAGGTTCGCGGTGATGAACTTCTGGATGGCACGCTGACCCTCCTCCGCAAGCCACTCAAGCTCCTCTTGCGTGGCGTACTTCGGTGCCCCACCCTTGCGGCGTCCGACCCGCCCGGTGTCGAGCAGGTGCTGGGCCATCAGCCCGGCCTCGATCGTCTTGCTCAGCTCTACTTCGGTGATCGCGTCTAGCAATGGAGTGCGCGCGATCTCGTCGAGGTACAGGCCGACGCTGTCGCGTCCCTCGATCGACTCGCGCACGTGCGTACGACTCGTTGCCACGGGCGCTCCCTTCCTATGCCAGGGGCGGTACTAACCGGTATGCCCCTGTACCAATCTCAACGACCGAGGTGTCGTCGAGATTCCCGAACTCCTGCTACAACCGGTGTTCGTGCTATCTGCAAGAAAGGACGGCCGGTTGAGGCGAGAAGTTGCCTGAAAGCGCAGATTTAAACTACTTCTCAGGGAGTTCTCAGGTCAGCGGGGGTCTCAGGCGTCCGCACGGCCCAGCTTGTCGATGATCCAGGCGTAGCTGAACGCCCGGTCCTTCCAGGCGTTGTAGCGTCCGCTGACGCCGCCGTGGCCGGCCGACATCTCCGTCTTGAGCAGGAAGTCCTGCTCTCCCGTGGCGGTGTCGCGGAGCTTGGCGATCCACTTCGCGGGCTCGACGTACAGCACGCGGGTGTCGTGCAGCGACGTCTCGGCCAGGATTGCGGGGTACTCCTTGGCCTCGACGTTCTCGTACGGCGAGTAGGACTTCATGTACTCGTAGACGTCGGGGTCCTCGAGCGGGTTGCCCCACTCCTCCCACTCGACGACGGTCAGCGGCAGGGACGGGTCCAGGATCGTGGTGAGCGCGTCGACGAAGGCCACGTTCGCGACGATGCCCCGGAAGGCCTCAGGGGCCAGGTTGGCCACCGCGCCCATCAGCAGCCCGCCCGCGCTGCCGCCCTCGGCCACCAGCCGGTCCGGCGCGGTCCAACCGGTCTCGGCGAGGTGCCGGGCGCAAGCGATGAAGTCGGTGAACGTGTTCTTCTTCGACAGCATCTTGCCCTGGTCGTACCAGCTGCGGCCCATCTCGCCGCCACCGCGGACGTGCGCGATCGCGAAGCCGATGCCGCGGTCCAGCAGGGACAGGCGGGAGATGGTGAAGTACGGGTCGGTGGACGCCTCGTACGAGCCGTAGCCGTAGAGCACGAACGGCGTGCTCCCGTCGCGGGGTGTGCCCTTGCGGCACACCAGCGAGATCGGGACCCGGGTGCCGTCCTCGGCGACCGCCCACTCGCGGTGCTGCTCGTAGCGGTCGGGGTCGAAGTCGCCCAGCACGGGGGTCTGCTTGAGCAGTGTCAGGCTGCGGTCGGGGACATGGAAGTCGTAGACCGCCGGGGGAGTGGCCATCGTGGTGTAGCCGAGCCGGATCGTGGGCTGGTGGAACTCCGGGTTGCCTCCCGCGCCGACGGTGTAGATCGGGTGGTCGAACTCGACCAGGAAGTCGTCGCCGAGGCCGTGGTCGTCGAGGGTGATCACGCGCAGCTGGGTCAGTCCGTCGCTGCGCTGGCTCACCACCAGGTGGCCGGCGAAGGCCTCGATGTCCTCGATCCGGATCGCCGGGTCGTGCGCCAGGAGCGGTGTCCACTGCTCGTGCGAGGTGGCGTCGACCGGCGTACGGGAGACCATGAAGTTCTCGGCCTGGTCGTTGTGCATCACCAGGAAGCAGTCCTCGCCGGCCAGCACGGCGTGCTCGATGCCGTACTCCACGCCCTGGCGGCGCGGCGAGACGACCCGGAACTCGCCGGTGGGGTTGTCGGCCTCGAGGACGAGGTACTCGCTGGTGACCTTCGAGCCGACCCCGATGACCAGGTACCTGTCGCTGCGCGTGCGGCCCACCGAGGCCCAGAACCGGTCGTCGTCCTCGTGGAAGACCTTCACGTCCTGGGCGCGGTCGGTGCCGAGCTCGTGGCGCCACACGGTGTCGGGACGCCAAGCGGCATCGACGGTCAGGTAGAACAGGTGCTTCCCGGTGAGGTCCCAGGTCGCGCCGTACGCCGTGTCCGGGATCTGGTCCGGCAGCATCTCTCCGGTGCGGAGGTCCTTGACCTGGAGCAGGAACCGCTCGTCGCCGACGGTGTCGACGCTGAAGGCGAGCAGGTTGCCGTCCGGGCTCACCGACGAAGCGCCCACCGAGAAGAAGTCATGGCCCTCGGCCAGCTCGTTGACGTCGAGCAGGATCTGTTCTCCGGGCACCTCGGTGTCCACGTCGAGCTTGGGCGGGGTCCAGTCGTCCGTTCCGGACACGGGGCAGCGGCAGCTGATGCCGTACTGCTTCCCCTCCACCGACCGCCCGTAGTACCAGTGGTCGCCGATGCGGCTGGGCACCGACAGGTCGGTCTCCTGGGTCCGCTCCTTGATCTCCTTGAAGATCTGCTCGCGGAGCTCGGCGAGGTGCTCGGTCCGCGCCTCGGTGTAGGCGTTCTCCGCCTCGAGGTAGGCGAGCGTGTCCGGCGACTCCTTGTCGCGGAGCCACTCGTACTCGTCGACGAACGTGTGGCCGTGGTGCGTGCGCTCGGTGGGGACCTTCTTGGCGGCTGGCGCCTCGATCTGCTGCGACATGCGGTGACCCTATCCGCAGCCCGCGGCAGAATGGACACGTGCCGACCATCGACCTGAACGCCGACCTCGGAGAGGGCGTCACCGACGACTCCGGGCTCCTCGGCCTGGTCACGAGCGCCAACGTCGCCTGCGGCTACCACGCGGGTGACCGGGCAACTATGCGCCTTGTCTGCGAGCAGGCCGTCGCCCTCGGGGTGGCCGTCGGCGCCCAGGTGTCCTATGACGACCGGGCCAACTTCGGGCGGGTCGCCCTGGACGTCGCGTTCGACGTGCTCCGAGAGCAGGTGGCCGACCAGGTCGGCGTGCTCGAGGAGATCGCGGCCTCGGCCGGCGGGCGGGTCGCCTACGTGAAGCCGCACGGCGCGCTGTACAACCGGGTCGTCGACGACGAGGAACAGGCGGCCGCGGTGCTGGAGGGGTCCGGGTCCCTTCCGGTGCTGGGGTTGCCGTCCTCGGTGTTCCTGGAGCTCGCTGGGGCCGCGGGGCGCGCGGTCCATCGTGAGGGATTCCCCGACCGTGCCTACACCCCGGAGGGTCGGTTGGTGCCTCGCGACCAGCCCGACGCGGTGCACCACGAGCCCTCGGTGATCGCCGAACGCGCCGTGGCGATGGCGCGCTCGGGGGAGCTGGCCTCGGTCTGCGTGCACGGTGACTCGCCGAACGCGGTGCTCAGCGCCGGAGCTGTGCGGCGTGCACTGGAAGAAGCCGGACTGACCCTGCGGAGCTTCGTGTGAGGTTCCTTCCGGTGGGCGCGAGCTCGCTGCTCGTGGAGGTCGACGACGCCGTCTCCGCGACCGCGCTGTGGGCTGAGGCGCTGAGGCGTCAGGTAGTGGCCGTCGACATCGTGCCGGCCGCGCGGTCCGTGATGTTCGTCGACGCGGCCGACGTGCGTGAGCTGGCCGAGCAGATCCCGTCCTGGAGCCTGCGGTCGGACTCCGATCGGAGCCGGCAGGAGGTCGAGGTGCCCACGGTGTACGACGGCCCCGACCTCGACGCTGTGGCGCAGGCGTGGGACATGACCACCGCCGAGGTGGTGCGAACCCACACGTCGCACGAGATGGTGGTCGCCTTCTGCGGCTTCGCCCCTGGCTTCGCCTACTGCACCGGGCTGCCCCCGCGACTGTCTTTGCCTCGCCTCGCCACACCGCGCCCGAAGGTCCGTGCCGGCTCGGTCGGCCTGGCAGGGGAGTTCACCGGCGTCTATCCGACCGCTTCCCCGGGAGGCTGGCAGCTGATCGGCCACACCGAGCTGACCCTGTGGGACGAGACCCGCGAGCACCCGGCCGTGCTCTCGCCGGGGACGGTCGTCCGCTTCGTGGAGGCCTCATGAGCCGGGACCTGACGATCCTCGACCCGGGGCCGCTGACCACGCTGCAGGACCGCGGCCGGCCCGGGTGGGCCCATCTCGGTGTCCCTCGGTCCGGCGCGCTGGATGCCGCCGCGGCCGACCTCGCGAACCGGTTGGTGGGCAATGACACGGCCGCGGCGGTGCTGGAGACGACCCTGGGCGGTGTCTCCGTCCGGATCGGTACGGCGATGACGGTGGCCGTGACCGGCGCCCGCGCAGAGGTGGCGGTGGACGGGGTGGCTCGACCCTTCGCCGAGCCGGTGAGCGTGCCGTCCGGTGCGACGCTGAGGGTGGGTCCGGCTCGGAGCGGGATCCGTTCCTACGTCGCGGTGGCCGGCGGGGTCGACGTACCCCGGGTGCTCGGGTCGCGGTCTACGGACACCCTGTCGGGGCTGGGACCGTCGGTGCTCGTCGCGGGGACGGTGCTGCCGGTGGGTCCGCCGCTCGGCGAGCCACGTGGTGTCGACGTGAGCCTCGGCCGGTCGCCACTCTCATCGGTGGTGCTGGGGTACGTCGCCGGGCCGCGCCAGGACTGGTTCACCGCGGATGCGCTGGATCGGCTCGATGCATCGACGTACGTCGTGTCCTCGCACTCGAACCGGATCGGCCTGCGGCTGCAGGGTCCGGCGCTGACCCGGGCACGGAGCGAGGAGCTGCCGAGTGAGGGGCTCGTGCTGGGCGCGATCCAGGTGCCGTCGTCAGGTGAGCCGCTGGTCTTCCTGCACGACCACCCGACGACGGGCGGCTACCCGGTCATCGGCGTGGTCGACGTCGAGGCGGTGGCGGCGTGCGCACAGCTGCGGCCGGGCGACGAGGTGCGCTTCCGGCGCTGCTGAACGTGCTCGGGGTTCCTAGCGAGCCGGTCCGAACCAGCTCGCGAGTGTGTTGGGGAGCTCCGGGTCCGTGAGGTCCCCGGCCCAGGCGACATGTCCGTCGGGTCGGATCAGCACGGCCGGGGGCGCGCTGATCTCGCCGATGACCGGAAGCTCCCAAACGCCGTCGTGCTCGGCGTCGACGATCCGGACTCGGTCCGCCCAACCAGCGAGGTCGAAACCGCCGGGTTCCGCGAGGTTGAGGAGCACCGGTCGGGCGTCGTGCAGCAGGGTGAACACGCGCGTGGCGCCGTCGGTGGTGCGCAGGTCGAGGTCGGGCATGCGCCGTCCGAGCAGCGGGTGTCCCTCGCCCAGGTCGTAGCGGATGTCGAGACCGGAGAGCATGGCGGCGACGCGCCTGCGCGGCTCGTCCATGGCCAGCAGCTCGGACATGGTGTCGCGGAGTGCCTGGTGACGGTCGTCGGGGCTGCTGAGCGCGACCTGCGCCCTGGTGTTGTGCAACACCCGGGCAGCGACCGGATGTCGTTCGGCGTGGTAGGTGTGCAGAAGGCTGTCGGGGGATGTCCGGTTCACCACCTGAGCCAGCTTCCAGCCCAGGTTCACGGCATCCTGGATGCCGGTGTTGAGGCCCTGGCCGCCGTGTGGCGGATGCACGTGTGCGGCGTCTCCGGCCAGCAGCACCCGACCCCGGCGGTAGGAGGCTGCCTGCCTCGTCATGTCGGTGAACCTGGAGATCCAGCTGGCGCTGCGGAGCCCGAAGTCCGTGCCGTAGACAGCGACGAGTGCCTCGCGGAGGTCACCCATGCCCGGGTCGCCGGCGTGTTCGAGGTGTCGTTCGGTCAGGACGACCCGGACCGACTTCCCGTCTCCGGCTGGACCGATCGCGTGGCTGCCGGCGCCGTCGCGGCGGACGCCGAGCTCGGGCTCCTCGTCAGTCTCGATCTCCGCGATCATCCAGCTGGTGGAGGGCTCCAACCCTGCGAAGTCGATCCCGGCAGCCCTGCGGACCAGGCTGCGTCCTCCGTCGCAACCCACGAGGTAATCCGCTCGCAGCTTCGTCCCGGCGGCCAGCTCGACCTCGACGGCGTTCTCGCCCTGAGCGAAGCCCACCACGTCGTGGCCGCGCAGGATCGGCACCCCGAGCTCATCGACCCACTCCGCCAGGATGCGCTCGATGTGGCCCTGCCAGAGCGCGAGTCCGTAGTTGTGGCGGGTGGGGAAGTCGCTGATGTCCAAGGGAATCAGGGCAAAGCCCTGAACCTGCATCGTCTGTCCCGCCGAGAGGAATCGATCCGCGATGCCCCGCTGGTCGAGAACCTCGATGGTGCGGGAGTGAAGACCCCCGGCTCGCGAGCCGTCGAGATCCTGACCGATGCGTCGTTCGACGACCACGACGTCGATCCCGGCCAACGCCAGCTCACCGGCGAGCATCAGCCCGGTCGGGCCACCTCCTGCGATCACCACAGCGTGCTCGGTCATCGCCGCTCCGGAACGAACGTCCTTCGTCTCCATCATCGGCCCAGCGGGCGCGGCACCAGGTCCGGGTCGTCGGCCCGGAAGGTCTTCACCGGGCCGGGACCCGTCTCCGCGGTCTCGAAACGCACGGTGACGCGGCCCAGCCCGGAGCCCCAGACCCAGCCGGGTCCGTGCTCGGCATGCTCGACGTCGAGGCCGGGGGCCCACTGCCGACCACGGGTGATCCGCTCGATCGCCTCCGCGGCCAGGTCGGTGTCACCCTCTGCCTCGGCCGCGGCGTCGGCCTCGTCGTCGTACTCGGTGAACAGGTCCTCCTGGATCCAGTCCGCCAGCCCCGAGACACCGACCCCGAGCAGGCGGAGCCCTGAGGAGACATCCACCTCGGCGAGCAGCCCGCGGGCGGTTCGCGCCACGATGCGGGTGCTGTCGGTGGGCGCGGCCAGGGTCGTCGACCGGGTGTGCGTGGTGAAGTCGTGAAGGCGGATCTTGAGGGTGACCGTGCGCCCCGAGAGCCGGGC
>JBFIWG010000003.1:0-25014 GCA_041606495.1 Nocardioidaceae bacterium | reverse complement strand
GCGGCTCAACGGGGCAGAACCCGCGGCTCAACGGTAGGAGGAGGCGGGGAGGAAACCGGCCCCACCCTCGGCCACCGCAACGATCTCGCAGGGTTCGATGAGCTCCGGTGCCGAGCCGACGATCTGCGAGCCCGGCGACTCCGCGGCGGTCTTGGTGAACTCCTCCTGGAACGCGTCGCGCGCCGCCGGGTTCTCGAACACGTAGCAGCCCTCGAACCACTCACCGGGGCGGGTGCGCCAGGTCTTGAAGCGCAGGCCCTCCTTCCCGGTGAACTTCGGGTGCGAGGTCGCCTCGACGTACGCGGCCAGCGCCTCGTCGACCCCCTCCGGGGCGTTGGCGAGCGACCAGCGGACGGTCAGACCGTGCATGGCGGTAGTCCTCTCAGTCGGAGACACCGGCAAGGGGTTCACGCAGCTCGAGCCAGTGCAGCAGAGCCCGCGCCCCGAAACCCGTCGCACCCATTGTCCACTCGTAGGCATCGACCGGGGAGTCCCCGACGGAGGCGATGTCGATGTGTGCCCAGGGCAGTCCCCCGGCGAAATGCTGCAGGAACAGGGCTGCGGTGATCGCACCCGGCCCACCGGCGGCGTTGTCGGCGTCGGCGACCTTGGACTCCAGCTTGGACTCGTAGTCCTCGACCAGCGGCATCCGCCACAGCGGTTCGCCCGCCGAGACGCTCGCGGCGCGGATCAGCTCGGCCAGTCCCTCGTCGTTGGTGAAGAACCCGCCGGTGCGTTGGCCCAGTGCCACCTTCATCGCGCCGGTGAGGGTGGCGATGTCCACCAGCACATCCGGCTTGATCTCGGCAGCCGCGTAGGCCATCGCATCGGCCATCACCAGGCGCCCCTCGGCGTCGGTGTTGGTGACCTCGCTGGTGCGGCCGCCGTAGTGACGGAGCACGTCGCCGGGCCGCAAAGCATTGCCGCCGATCGCGTTCTCGGCACACGGGACCAGTCCGGTGACCTTGACCTGGCAGTCGAGGTCGGCCAGTGCCGCCATCACGGCCATGACGACGCCACCGCCGGTCATGTCGCGCTTCATGTTCATCATCGCATCGGCCGGCTTGATTGACAGGCCGCCGGTGTCGAACGTGATGCCCTTGCCGACGATCACGACGTGCTTGGTCTTGCGGGTGGTCTTGGCCGGTGTGTAGTCGAGCCGGATCAGCCGCGGCGGGTTCGCCGAGGCCTGTCCCACCCCGACGATGCCGCCGAACCCTTCCTTGACGAGGTCCTTCTCGTCCCAGACCTTGAGCTTCAGCTTGGCCGACTCGGCTAGCTCGGCGGCACGCTCGGCCATCCAGGCCGGGTTCTTCTCGTTCGAGGGCACCAGCGCGAGCATCCGAGACATCCAGCTGGCACCGGCTACGGCGAGGGCGCGATCCAGCGCTTCCTGACGGGACGGCGGGGTGCTGCCACCAGCGAGGACCACACGGCCGACCGGCTTTTCCTTCGGCCCCTCGGAGCGGCGGTGGAAACCGAACGAGCCGAGCACGATGCCGTCCACGAACGCCCGGAGTCCCGCATCGTCACTGAGAGCGGTCACCGACGTCGCCAACGTCTCGAACCCCTTGGTACGACGGGCCAGCGCGGCGCCGCAACGACGCAGCTCGTCCGGCGTCCCCTGGCCGACACCGGCGAACACGACCAAGCGCAGGCTGACGTTGCTGAGCCCAGCCGGCGACAGGACGACGTGGTCGACGGTCTCGCCGGCCTTGCCGGTCGCCTTGGCCTGCTCGAGCAGGGTGAATGCGTCCAGGTCGAGCTCGTCGAGGAGCTCGGCGGCACCCGGTCCGAGCGCGGGCCCGTCCTCCTCCGCAAGGACGGGGACCGCGACGACGTCGGCGCCGATGACTCCGGTGGGCGGCACATCGCTCAGCGCGATCTGCGGCGGGGAGACCTGACTTGGCAGAGTCACGTAGACAACTCTCTGGCTGTGGAACAGGACAAATGCGGTTCGACCCTACTCACAGGGTCCTGGGATCAACAGAAAGCCCCTGGACTCTCGAGGCCGAGAGCCCAGGGACTTGGCAAGTCGAGTGAGGTGCGAGTCGTGCCCGCAGGTTCAGCCGACGACCTGGTTGAGCGCTTCGCCGAGCGCCCCCGCCTCTTCTGCGTTCAACTCGACTACGAGCCGGCCACCACCCTCGAGCGGGACCCGCATCACGATGCCGCGTCCCTCCTTGGTCACCTCGAGCGGACCGTCGCCCGTCCGCGGCTTCATCGCCGCCATGCGCACACCTCTTCCTGTACGTGTGGCGCGCCTTCCGTCATGCAGATCCCCACGAAGGTGTGGAAGATTTGCTGTGGCGCCCCGCTTTGCGTGCTCTATTATCGCGCACTTTGCGGACGAGGCTGACCACAATGTCCGCAGACACCCCCCTCGAGGTGTACGACGGGCTGCCGATCGGTGCGGCAGACTCCCCTTATGCACGCACGTTCGGCGCTGTTCGACCTCTACGGAGACCACCTGCGTTCGCGAGGCGGGACCGCTCCCGTGGCGGCGCTCGTCCGCATGCTGGCACCGCTGGAGATCAACGCGCCCGCCGTACGCACCGCGATCTCCCGCATGGTCCGCCAGGGCTGGCTGGTCCCCGTGCGCCTCAGCAGTGGGCGCGGCTACGCACTGACCGAGCGCGCTCGTCAGCGGCTCGACGACGCAGCCGCCCGCATCTACCGGACCCGTGCCACCACGTGGAGCGGCACCTGGGACCTGCTGGTGCTCGACCCGATCACGGATCGCTCGGCGCGCGAGCGGGTCCGTTCCGGTCTGTCGTTCCTCGGCTACGCGCCCCTCACCGACAACACCTGGATCAGCCCCTACGCGTCCACGGAGGTCGCGGACCTGCTGGCCGCAGAGAAGGCGGAGGTCTCCCGGTTCGAGGCCCGGGACGGCGATCCGCGGGTGCGTGCCCAGCGAGCCTGGGACCTCACCGCCCTGGGCAGGTCGTACGCCGCCTGGCACCGGGAGGCGCGCACGCTGGTGGCCGACCCGGAGTCGGTGCTCACCGGGGTGCAGCTCGACGACGAGGACGAACGCGCCTTCGTGATCCGCTCTCATCTCGTTCACGAGTGGCGCAAGTTCCTGTTCACCGACCCGGGTCTGCCACAGGAGCTGCTGCCCGCTGACTGGCCGGGGCTGGCCGCCGCTAGGTTCTTCGGTGAGCAGGCCGACCTGCTCCTGCCGGCGGCCTCGCGTTTCGTCGACCGCTGCCTGGACCAGAGCCCGCACGAGAGTGGAGACCACGCATGACCGACCAGCCCGTGTTGTACGACGTCACCGACGGTGTCGCGACGATCACCTTGAACCGTCCCGAGGCGATGAACAGCCTCGACGTGTCGACCAAGGTCGCGCTGCTCGACGCGGTGCAGAAGGCTGCCGGTGACGATGGTGTCCGGTGCGTCGTGCTCACCGGCTCCGGCCGGGCGTTCTGTGTCGGTCAGGATCTCAAGGAGCACATCGGGATCCTGCAGAGCAGCTCGTCGGACGAGCTGTTCCGCACTGTGCCCGAGCACTACAACCCGATCGTCACCGCGGTCGCGACCATGCCCAAGCCGGTGATCGCCGCCGTCAACGGGGTGGCTGCCGGAGCGGGGGCCTCGCTCGCGTTCGCCTGCGACTTCCGGGTCCTCGCCGACACGGCTGGTTTCAACCTGGCGTTCACAGGCGTGGCGCTCTCGTGCGACACCGGTGCCTCGTGGACGCTGCCTCGGCTGGTCGGCCGGGCGAAGGCGATCGAGCTGCTGTACTTCCCGCGCACGATCCCGGCGCAGGAGGCCGAGCAGCTGGGCCTCGCCAGCTCCGTGGTTCCCGCGGATGACCTGACCGACGAGGTGCACAAGCTTGCGGGGCGCCTTGCCGCAGGACCGACCGTGGCGTTCGGGGCGATCCGCCGCGCGGTCGCGTTCTCCGCGGGGAACGACTTCGAGTCGTCCTTGGCGTTCGAGGGCGAGATGATGGCGCTCACCGGCGCCACCCAGGACCACCGCGCGGCGGTGTCGTCCTTCGTCGCCAAGGAGCAGCCGACCTACGAAGGGCGATAGCAGGTGTTCGGGGGAAGAGTCGGCGTCCTGCTCACGACAATCGTGCTGGTCAGCACCGGCCTGACTGTGACCCAGCCAGCCGCAGCGGCCGGCTCGGGTGGACGGAACCTGCCCGGTCAGATCTCGGTGGGCCGGGACGTGAAGCAGCTGGTGACCGTGACCAGCAGACGGTGGGACAGCACGCGCGCGACCATGAAGGTCTGGAGCCGCACCGGCGACGGGTGGCGGCTGGCGCACGACCCGGTCCGGGTGTCGCTGGGGTGGAACGGCTTCGTCCGGGCCAAGCAGCGCCGGCAGAGCACGGGGACGACGCCGGCCGGCAGGTTCGGCTTCCGGTCGGTGTTCGGGACCCGCGCCGACCCGGGCAGCAAGCTGGACTACCGACGGGTCGACGGGAACGACTTCTGGCCCTACGAGCCGCGAGACCCGGCGACGTACAACATCCTCCAGCCGTTCAAGGCCCGCACGACGACGTGGCGCGAGGGGTATGCCGAGCGGCTGGCCGAGTACGGCTACGAGTACTCCTACAGCCTCGTGCTCGGTTACAACCTGCCCCGCGGCGTGCACTGGTCCCAGAGGCGCAAGCAGTACGTCGCGCGCCACCCCGCGGACACCGAGCGGGGAGGCGGGATCTTCCTGCACGTGAAGAAGCAGCGCTACACGGCCGGGTGCGTCTCGGCTCCGATCAGGAGCGTGCGCCGACTGGTGCGATGGCTCGACCCCGAGGACAACCCCAAGATCGTGATGGGGCCCGGACGGTGGGTGCGCAAGCGCTTCTGAACCGGGTCAGGGGATCTGGCCGAGCACCAGCAGGACACTGAAGACGATGGTGCCGACCAGCAGGCCGACGTGAGCCAGCACCGAGAGCCCCGGCCCCTCACCCCAGCTGTCCGAGACCGGCGCCGAGGAGTGGCGGCCCTTCGCCGGCACCCAGCGCGCCAGGGTCAGCAGGCCGGCTCCGGTGGTGATCCACCAGGCCAGCAGACCGAGCCAGCCAAGCAGCAGGTTGCCGTTGACGAGGAACACCGCCCAGGACACCAGGGCCACCACCCCGGCAGCGGTGTGGGTGTTCAGCAGGCTCGCCGGGATGGACGCGCGACCCGCCGCGGTTCCGTCGCCTCCGGCCAGCCGGACCCGGGTCAGGACGACTACAACGGCAGCGAGAACCGTCAGGACGATGGTGATGAGCAGCGGTGTCACATTCGAAGCATGCCCGAAACGGCCGCCGAGTGGGACATCGACCGCTGTTCACCGCTCCGGCGTGGCGGATTCACCGGCTGTTGCGCACCCAGCAGTCCTCGACGTGGTCGTTGACCATGCCGGTCGCCTGCATCAGCGCGTAGGCCGTGGTGGGACCGACGAAGCGGAAGCCCCGCTTCTTCAACGTCTTGGCCAGCGCGACCGACTCAGGCGTGGTGGCCGGAACCTCCTGCAGCGACCTCGGCGCGGGTCTGCCGGGCTCGGGCGCGAAGGACCACAGCAGGTCACTGAAGGACTCGTCGAGGTCGAGGATCGCGCGGGCGTTGTTCACCGTCGCCTCGATCTTGGCGCGGTTCCGCACGATGCCCGCGTCGTCGAGCAGGCGGAGTACCTCGGACTCGCCGAACGCCGCGACCTGCTCGATGTCGAACCCGCGGAACGCGGCCCGGAAGCCCTCTCGCTTGCGCAGGATCGTGATCCACGACAGCCCGGACTGGAACGCCTCGAGGCTGACCCGCTCGAACATCTCACGGTCACCGCGCAGCTCGCGACCCCACTCGGTGTCGTGGTAGTCGACGTACTCGGGTGACTCCCCCGCCCAGGAGCAGCGGACGAGGGTCTCAGCCGCTGACACGGCCCTGCTCCACCCGGTCGGCGAGCTGGCGCAGCGCGGCGTCGACGCCCTTGCGCATCGACCAGCCGGTGAGTCTCCAGGCCAGCGCCCCAAGAGCACCGCCGGGAATGTCCAGGCGCTCCCACCACACGAACGTGCAGGCATTCGGGCCGTCGGGGACGACCGCGAACTCGCCGTCGCCGCGGACGACCCTGCCGGTGTGCAGCACCTCGCAGCTGGCCGCCCCGTCCTCCTCCTCACGCCACGCGGTGATCGTCATCGTGTCCCAGAACCCGATCTTCCCGAGCCCGGTCCACGCTCGGATCCGACCCCCGACGTCGTCCGCGGCGTCAACCGCCTCGACGCGGGTCATCGGGATCCACTCGCCCTGACGTTCCCAGTCGGTCACGTAGTCCCACACCGTGCGTGCAGGTGCCTCCACGCGCACCTCGGAGCGGACCGTCGCGCGCATCAGTGCTCCTCCCGATCGGTGTCCGGCTCCTCGACCGCCGGCGGGGCCGGCGGCTCGAGCTCGGCCGACAACCGTTCCAGCAAAGCATCGACCTCCGACATCCTGTAGCCGCGGAAGGCGGTGGTGAACCGGACAGTGCGCAGGTCGTGCGCGGTCAGCGGAGCATCGGCCTGGACGCGGGAGTCGGCCCGGTCGTCGTACACCTCCACCATCGACCCACCACGGCCGCTGGCGATCACGGCAACGCCGCCTATCGTCAGCACGATGAGGATCGCGAAGAACCAGGTCATAGACCGAATGGTGCCACGGGGTCGGTGATCAGTCGGGACGCTCGGGGTCCGGGAACGGCTCGCCGCCCCCGGGTGCCGGCGACCGTCGCCGTTGCCGCGCCTCGACCAGGATTCCGACTGCCTCGTCGATGTCGTCGGTGACATGGAACATGTCGAGGTCGCTCGCGGAGATCTTCTTGTCGAGGAGCACCGTGTTGCGGATCCAGTCCACCAGCCCGGACCAGTAGTCCACCCCGAGCAGGACGATCGGGAACGACGTGACCTTCTGGGTCTGCACCAGGGTGAGCGCCTCGAACAGCTCGTCGAACGTGCCGAAGCCTCCGGGCAGGACGACGAACCCCTGGGCGTACTTCACGAACATCATCTTGCGCGCGAAGAAGTAGCGGAAGTTGATGCCGATGTCGACGTACGGGTTCAGCCCCGACTCGAAGGGAAGCTCGATGCCGAGGCCCACCGAGACCCCGCCGGACTCGATGGCGCCCTTGTTCGCCGCCTCCATCACGCCGGGCCCGCCGCCGGTGATCACCGCGAAGCCCGCGTCGGTCAGCGCGTGTCCGAGCTCCACCGCCGTGGTGTACATCGGGTCGTCGGGTTCTGTGCGTGCCGAGCCGAAGACCGAGATCGCCGGACCGAGCTCGGCGAGGGCACCGAAGCCCTCGATGAACTCGGACTGGATCCGAAGTACGCGCCACGGGTCGGTGTGCACCCAGTCCGTGGGGCCGCGGGAGTCGAGCAGCCGCTGGTCGGTCGTACTGGTCTGGAACTGCCCGCGTCGCATCACCATCCGTCCGCGGTTCTTGGTCGGCCCGTCGGGCGTCTCCCCGCCGGTCACGCGCCGTCTCCCAGCCAGGTCCGGAGCTGGCGCTCGACCGTGCGGATGTGCTCGAAGGGCACGAACTCCTCCTGCTTGTGCGCCAGGTGCGGGTCGCCGGGGCCGAAGTTCACCGCCGGGATCCCCAAGGCGCTGAACCTGGCCACGTCGGTCCACCCGAACTTCGGGTTGGCCACCCCTCCGACGGCCTCCACGAACGCGGCCGCAGCGGGCACCGACAGACCGGGCATGGCCGCGGGCGCGGAGTCCATCACCTCGATGTTGAAGCCTTGGAAGACCTCGCGCATGTGGGCCACGGCCTCCTCCTCGGAGCGGTCCGGCGCGAAGCGGTAGTTGACCGAGATCCGGCACTCGTCGGGGAGAACGTTGCCGGCGACGCCACCGGAGATGAAGACGGCGTTGAGCCCTTCGTGGTACTCCAGCCCGTCGATCTCAGGTTGGCGAGGTGTGTAGGCGTTGAGCCGCCGGAGCACCTCGGCCGCACCGTGGATCGCGTTGACGCCCTTCCACGAGCGGGCGGAGTGAGCACGCTCCCCGTGGGTGATCACGTCGACGCGCATGGTGCCCTGGCAGCCCGCCTCGACCACCGCGTCCGACGGCTCCATCAGGATCGCGAAGTCCGCCTCGAGCAGTTCGGGGTGGCTCTCCCCGAGCTGCTTCAGGCCGTTGCGCTCCTCCTCGACCTCTTCGCACTCGTAGAAGACGAAGGTGAGGTCTCGGTTGGGCTGCGGCACGGTGGCGGCGATGCGCAGGGCAACAGCGCAGCCGCTCTTCATGTCGCAGCTGCCAAGGCCGTGCAGGTTGTGCTCGTCGCGGCGGGCCGGGAGGTTGTCGTTGAGCGGGACGGTGTCGAGGTGGCCGGCGATGACCACCCGCTCCGGGCGACCCAGCTGGGTACGCGCCACGACGTTGTTGCCGAACCGCTTCACCTCGAGGTGAGGCAGCGAACCGAGCGATGCCTCGACCGCGTCGGCGATGGCCGCCTCGTTGCCGCTGACCGACTCGATGTTCACCAGGCGCTCGGTGAGCGTGATCGCGTCGACGGTCAGGTCAAGGGTGTGCTCGGTGATGGCCATGGCCTCATCTCATCAGTCGTCGAAAACGCAGAACTCGTTGCCCTCGGGATCGGCCATCACCGTCCACGTGATCTCGTCGTCCCTGGCACGTAGCAGGGTAGCCCCGGCCTCGCGCAGCGACTCGGCACTTCCTCGAACATCCCAGTGGATGCGGTTCTTCACCGCCTTCGGCTCGGGCACCGGCACGAAGTCCATGGTCTTGATCGGCATCCCCGGCACGTCCTCGAGCCACCACCAGCCCTTCGCGTCATCGGTGTGCACCGGGGCGCCGAACAGGTCGCCCCACCACTGCGCGATCGACTGAGGGTCGTGGGAGTCGACCACGATCCCGTGGATCCGGTAGTCGGGCAGCGCTGAGGGATCCCTGAGGAAGGCGCAGAACTCCCCGCCCTCTGGGTCGGCCATGACGGTCCAGCTGAAACCGGACTCCTCGGCCGCGAGTACGACGGACGCACCCCTCGCGACCAGGTCGTCGACCGAGGCGGCGTACACGTCGAGATGCACCCGGTGCTTGACGGTCCTGGGCTCGGGGACCTGGTTCATCCAGATCCGATGCCCGTCCGTCGGCCCGACCAGGCGCCCGGTCCCGCCGTCAAGATCGAACCGGAGATCACTGGTCTCGGCCCAGAACCGACCGAGCTGCTCACCCTCGACGGTGTCCATGCACAGGTCCTGGAACCGGACTCTCGCCCCCACCGCTCTCCTTCCACGGACCGGACACCATGCGCCGGTCCCTCCCACGTTGATGCGTTTCGATAGCGTTGCACACGTGACCGACAGCAATCAGCAGCATTCCGCCGCCGTCCCGACGACCGCCTGGGGCTTCGGCCTCGCCACCCTCGCCGGCACCAAGGAAGGTGACCAGGGCGCGGTCCTGGACACCTGGTACCCCACCCCGGAGCTCGGTGACGCACCCGGCGACAGCAGCGCACCGGTCGAGCTGACCGCGCTCGAGGGCGTGGACGAGGTGCGCGGGGTGCGCCGGGTCGTCGTGCGCACGGTCGCCTCGGACCTGCAGTCGCCGCCGGCCGACACCCATGACGCGTGGCTGCGGCTGCACCTGATCAGCTCACGGCTCGTCGTACCTCACAGCGTCAACCTCGACGGCGTCTTCGGCCTGCTCACCAACGTGGTGTGGACCAGCGCCGGGCCCTGCGTGGTCGACGGTTTCGAGCAGACCCGGATGCGCCTGAAGGCATCGGGTCAGCACGTCAGCGTCTACGGCGTGGACAAGTTCCCGCGGATGACCGACTACGTGCTGCCCACCGGCGTACGCATCGCCGACGCCGACCGGGTCCGGCTCGGCGCGCACCTCGCCTCCGGCACCACCGTGATGCACGAGGGCTTCGTCAACTTCAACGCCGGCACGCTGGGGAGCTCGATGGTCGAGGGCCGGATCAGCGCCGGGGTCGTGGTCGGCGAGGGCTCCGACATCGGCGGTGGGGCCTCGATCATGGGCACCCTCTCCGGTGGCGGCAAGGAGGTCATCTCGGTCGGTGAGCGGTGCCTGGTCGGCGCCAACGCCGGGATCGGCATCTCGCTGGGCGACGACTGCGTGGTCGAGGCCGGCTGCTACGTCACGGCGGGCACCAAGGTCACCATCAAGGACATGGACGGCAAGCCGAAGGTGATCAAGGCTGCCGACCTGTCCGGCGCCAACAACGTGCTGTTCCGGCGGAACTCCGTCACCGGCACGATCGAGGCGGTCCCGTGGCAGGGGGACGGTATCGAGCTGAATGCCGCCCTCCATGCCCACAACTGACGCGCCCCCTCGGCGAACCAGGACCGAGGTGGGGGGCGCCGTACGCACTCTCCTCGTCGGTCTCGCGATACTCCTGACGATCGGTGTCGCCGGCGTCGCGGTGTACACCGGCGTGGGCCCGCTGCCCGACAGGTCCGGTTGCCGGGTCGAGGTCGGCGGCCACGAGGTCGAGCTGAGCACCGAGCAGGCCGAGAACGCCGCCCTGATCGCAGCGATCGGGGTACGACGGGGCCTGCCCGCACGAGCCGTTTCGATCGCCCTCGCCACGGCATACCAGGAGAGCAAGATCCTCAACCTGGACCACGGTGACCGCGACTCCCTCGGGCTCTTCCAGCAGCGCCCGTCGATGGGTTGGGGCAGCGAGAAGCAGCTGCAGAACCCGTACTACGCGACGAACGCGTTCTACGACGCACTGGTGAAGGTCGACGCGTACGAACAGATGCGGATCACCGAGGCGGCCCAGGAGGTGCAGCGCTCCGGCTTCCCGGAGGCCTACGAGGACCACGCCGAGGATGCTCGTGCTCTCGCGTCCGCGCTCACCGGCTACAGCCCCGGCGGCAAGTTCTCGTGCGTGGTCACCTCCTTCCTCGACGAGCCGGAGAAGCAGACGGCACGGGCGAACGGCCTCACGCCGCGCGCGAACGCCGTGCGCAAGGACGTCCAGAAGGCGTTCGGCGACCTCGCCCTGGGTGGTTTCTCACCCGACGGCGTGGACAGCGGCCACATGGAGGGTTCGGCGCACTACGACGGTAGAGCCGTCGACATCTTCGTCCGGCCGATCAACGAGGCGAACAACCGCAAGGGCTGGGCGATCGCGCAGTACCTCGTCGCACACGCGGACCGGCTCGAGATCGACCACGTCATCTTCGACAAGCGGATCTGGTCCGCCGGACCGCGCTCGGCGAGCGGTTGGCGCGACTACGACGCCGGTGACGGCCCCGGGGACCGCTCGGTGCTCGAGCACCGGGACCACGTCCACGTCGACGTAGTCGAGGGCAAGCCCACCGAGTAAAAACGCGACCACGCAAAACGGACTTTAGCGGCGTGTCGCCCGAACGGTGTTTGACCGGTCGTGTCGTGACGAGGACTATGAAATCGGAAGGGCAGCGCTTCGGGGGGCTGCAAAGGGGAGCAGCGCAACACGGGGGCAGGGGCGGCGGAGTCATGAGCGACTCGATGATCTACACCATTGGTACGGCGCTGAACCGCGCCCAGGCCAACGACATTCCCGTACAGATCCTGGTCGAGGGAGCCTGGATCACCGGCCACATCGTGGCCGTGGACGGGCACGGTGTCGTACTCAACTCCCAAGACGGCCAGGAGCACTCGGTCGTCAGGATCCAGAACGTGTCGGCGGTCAAGATCGGGTCGGTCGCGCCGATCCGGACGCCGATCCCAGCGGGTGCCTACTCGATGCCCGGGCCTCGCCCGTCGTTCGACTGAGCGAGACGGTCCACCGCGGCGGCCACCCTCTCGTCGGTCGCCGTGAATGCGATCCGGACGTGCCGCGCGCCCGCGGCACCGTAGAACTCGCCCGGTGCGACCAGGATGCCCCGGTCCGCCAGCCATGCCACCGTGTCCCAGCAAGGCTCGCCCCGCGTCGCCCACAGGTACAACGACGCCTCGGAGTGGTCGATCCGGAAACCGGCTCGCTCCAGCGCGCCCTTGAGCATTCCGCGTCGGCGGGCGTACCGAGCATGCTGTTCGTCGACGTGGTCGTCGTCGTCGAGCGCGGCCTTCATCGCGGCCTGCTGCGGCGCGGGCATCTGCAGCCCGAGGTTCTTGCGCACCGCGAGCAGCTCCGCGATCACGTCGCGGTCGCCTGCCACGAACGCGCAACGGTAGCCGGCAAGGTTCGACCGCTTCGACAGTGAGTGCACCGCGAGGATGCCCGTGTGGTCGCCGTCGCAGACGTCGGGATGCAGCACCGAGACCGGCCCCTGGCCGTTCGCGGTCTCCCACGCGCACTCGAGGTAGCACTCGTCGGAGACCAGCAGGACGCCACGTTCACGTGCCCAGGCCACGACCTTGCGCAGGTGGTCGACCGGCAGGACCCGGCCGGTGGGGTTGGAAGGGGAGTTGATCCACACCAGCGAAACGCGTTCCGGGCCCAGCGAGGTGAGCGAGTCGGTCGCTACCGCACGGGCGCCGGCGAGCCTGGCGCCGACCTCATAGGTGGGGTACGCCAGCTCGGGGTAGACGACTAGGTCCCGCTCCCCCAGCCCGAGGTGTACGGCCATCGAGCCGATCAGCTCCTTGGAGCCGATCACCGGCAGGACGGCGTCCAGCTCGAGCTCGGTGACCCCGAATCGACGGGAGAGCCAGTCGATGCAGGCCTGGCGCGTGTCCACCCGGCCGATCGTCAGGGGGTAGCCGGGTGCGTTGGCTGCGCCCTGCAGGGCCCGCTGGGCGACCTGGGGCGTCAGGTCGACCGGTGTACCCACGGAGAGGTCGACGATGCCGTCCTCGTGAGCCCGGGCTCGCTCGGCGTAGCCCGTCAGGTGGTCCCACGGGAAGTCGGGAAGCGCCCGCGAAACGGCACGTGCCGCCCACCACGGTTGCGGGGAGGACGGCACGGTGCTGTCTGCGGAGCCGGAGGGGCTCACTCCTGGTTCTGCGGCGGGAGAGCGGCGATCATCGGGTGGTCCTTCTCGATCACGCCGAGCTTCGCAGCGCCGCCGGGTGAACCGAGGTCGTTGAAGAAGTCGACGTTGGCGGTGTAGTAGTCCTTCCACTGCTCGGGAGTGTCATCCTCGTAGAAGATGGCCTCCACCGGGCAGACCGGCTCGCACGCACCACAGTCGACGCACTCGTCCGGGTGGATGTAGAGCATCCGCGAGCCTTCGTAGATGCAGTCGACCGGGCACTCGTCGACGCAGGCCCTGTCCTTGAGGTCCACACACGGCTGCGCGATGACGTACGTCACCTTGGTTCCTCCTCGCTGAGATCAACTGCGTACACCCTAGTATCACGCCGTGGTACTTCCGGGATCGACCCTGTCCGCGAGACGGAAGAATGGACCCATGAGCACTCCGCCGGGCCTCGGACCCCACCTGATCGGCACGCGAGTCGTGGTCCGTCGCCTGGTGCCGGGCGAGACCGGACCGAGCGGCGGCCCCGCGATGACCGACCTGCTGGGCGTGATGGAGAGCTGGGACGGCTCCATCACCACTGTGCGCGCCGAGTCGGGCGAGGTCACCGCGATCCGGCTGGCCGACATCGTCTCCGGCAAGGCCGTGCCGCCACGTCCCTCGGTGCGGTTGAGGGTCTCGCCCGAGGAGGCGGAGCGACGCGCGAACGCCTCCTGGCCGGCCCTCGAGACCCGGTCGGTGGGCGACTGGCTGCTCCGCGCGTCGGAGGGGTTCAGCTCCCGTGCCAACTCGGTGCTGGCCATCGGCGAGCCGGGGCTGCCGCTTCCGGAGGCGCTGGCGTGCGTGACCGACTTCTACGTCGAGCGTGCGTTGCCGGTCTGGGCCCAGGTGGTGGTGGGTTCAGCCGTGCACCGCGAGATCGAGGAGTACGGCTGGGTCCGCGCGCGTCCCGGTGAGGCGGACACCCTCTTCCAGCTCGGATCCGTGTCGAGGACGCTCCGGGCGGTACGACGGGTCTTGCCGCCCGTCGTACCCCCCGTGTCGGTGACCGCCGCGGCCGTCGAGGGCTGGCTGGCGAACGATCAGCGCGCAGTTGAAGGACGCGACGCCGCCCTGGGCGTGCTGGAAGGGCCCGAGGAGGTGGGCTTCGTACTGGTCGAGGTCGACGGCCTCCCCGTGGCCAAGGGCCGGGTGGCCGCCTCCGGCGACTGGGCGGGAATCACCGACGTGTGGGTCTCACCCGAGCAGCGGCGCCGCGGACTGGGCGCGGTCGTGATGGCCAGCCTCCTGGAGTGGGCCGCCGAGCGCGGTGCCACCACGGCCTACCTTCAGACCCGCGGCGACAACCCGGCCGCGCTGGGGATGTACGACCGCCTCGGCTTCGTCACGCACCACGAGTACCGGTACCTGACACCCGCCTGATCAGGCGGCGACGAGCAGAGGCTCGGCGAGCAGCACGGGCTCCTCGTCGAGCCTCGGTTGTAAAGGGAGGGCCTCCGCCTTCTGCGCGATCAGATGCACGGTGACGTACTCACCGGCGACTCCGCTCAGGGTTGCAGCCTGGAACTCGACGTGATCCTCGCCGGTGAGGAAACCGTGAGCCTCCCAGTGGGCGAAGCACAGGCCCTCCCACAGGTGCTCGAGGGTCCAGGCCATCTCGTCCTCGGTGAGGCGGGCGTCGAACGAGCACATCGCCACCAGCAGGGCGTTGCTGTCCTTGGTGGTGGCGACCTCCACGTTCGAGACGACGCTCGAGCCCTCGAGGGCGCCACGCAGCAGCTCCTCGAGGGTCGCGAGCGTCCGAACCGAGGCGGGGGCACCGTGTGCCTTCACGCCGGTGCGGAGCGTCTGGAACTTGGTCAGGTTCATGTAAAAAGCATGCTCCGCTGTCCCCCACAAGCGGGACACACAAGAGTAAAGAGACCGCAACAACTCATCCGGGGCAAATCAGCCCCGACCGGCCCTCGTCAGGCGTTGGGGTCCTTGCCGCAAACCACGGTGTCGGAGGGCGTGTACGTCGTGTGCATCTTCTCCTTGCGCACGAGCTCGTCGCTGCCCGCCTTGCGGAAGTACCGGAACACGTCGATGTCGAACCCGCCGTACCCGTCGTTCGGCACGCAGTCCTCGCTGTCGATGTAGCGGGTCTGCTCCTTGGTGAAGTTGTACCGCTCCGAGGTCGTGGTCTTGATGTCCCAGTACTTCGTGGACCACATGCGCACGTTCATCTGGCCCGAGCTGGACGGAGAGCTCGGGTTGATCCAGGCCTGGATCAGAACGCCGTACGGAGTGTTGTTCTTGAACTTCAGGTCGACGAAGCCCCACGCCACGGTCGCCTCGCGCCCGATCGGGTAGCGGTCGATGTAGAACGAGTGGGGCTTGTGCTCGACGTCCTCGAGCCCGGCGAAGAAGGCGGCGTTGAACAGGGTGGTGGCGACCTGGGAGACGCCGCCGCCGAAGTCCTCCTTGAACACGCCGTTGCTGATGATGAAGCCCTCGGTGAAGCCGTTCTCGGCGGTCCGCTCGCCGACGGTGTCGTTGAGGCTGAAGGTCTCGCCCGGCTTCAGCACGGTGCCGTTGACCAGCTCGGCGGCCCGCCCGAGGTTGGTGTTGCGGTAGTCCGAGTGCGGGAACTGGGTGGTGAAGGAGGAGACGACCTCCTTGATCTGCAG
Source organism: Nocardioidaceae bacterium (assembly GCA_041606495.1). Lineage (GTDB taxonomy): Bacteria > Actinomycetota > Actinomycetes > Propionibacteriales > Nocardioidaceae > Nocardioides_C. The sequence continues at coordinate 9,465 of JBFIWG010000003.1, read as the reverse complement.
CTGACGGGCGTCCTTGGTCCGGAAGTCCGGGCGCTCAACCTGACCCTCCAGGGTCAGCGTGCGCGCCTTGCCGCGTTGCACGAGCACGGAGAGGAACTGGTCGGTGACCTTGTCGCGGTCGAAGGTCACGCCGTTCTTGCCGGGGATCACGGTCGGCTCGCCGTTGACGATCCGGACAGTGGCGTCCCTGGGCTTCTCGGTGACCTTGCGCATGGCCGGTCGGATCGACTTGAACAGCACCTTGCTGTCCAGGGCAGGCACCAGGGTGCCGTTCTGCGGCTTGAGGGAGAGCGCCTTGGTGTAGCTCTTGGGGCGGAGCACGATGCTCTTGTTGCCGATCTCCACGAAGACGGGCCCGGAGACCGCAGGGTTCGCGAAGTCACGCATGGCCTCGCGGATCTTGTCCTCGCTCACCTTCGGCAGGACCTTCCGTACCGGGAGGGCGATCACGTCGCTGCCGGTCGGGTAGGCCTCCAGGATCGCAGCGGCGGCCTGCTCGACGTCCACACCCACACCGGGCTTTGGGTACGACGGGACCGCCCGCGCCCGCTTGAAGGCGATGCCGCCCTCCTTGGCCGGCTCGTCGGCCTCCGAGGCGAAGGCCTCGATCTCCTCCTCGAGGGCGGCCTGGTCGACGTTCACCACGGCGTCGAGGTCGTCGCCGCCGGTGAAGTAGTCCCACATGCGGGTGGGGTCCCAGCTGCGTCCACCGCCGGCCTGCTCGACCGAGGCGGCAACGTCGATGGCAAGGCCTGCCGCTTCGGGGCGGATCCTGCCGCGCTTGTCGTTGGCGCTGACCCGGATCTGCTCCTGAGCCTGCGGGACCAGCTCCTCCTCGAGACGGGTGGTAGCCGCGGCCGGCTGGAGCCCGCCGATCTCCACGCCTGCGACCGAGGCCCCACGTGGGACCTTGTCGCTGGTCACGTAGTAGCCGGCGACGTAAGCGCCGCCGAACAGCACGATCAGACCGAGCAGGAGAAGTACTCCTACTCGGCGGTCGTTGGTCCTGTCCCGGAACGGCGTGTCACTCACAAGGCGCAATCCTAAGTGCGACGTGCCGCGGACCCAGAATCGCGCGCTGAAACCGAGGCGGCGCCGGCTGCCAGAACCGCCAGACCGAGTCCCATCAGGCTGTAGCCGAAGAGGTCGGAGGCGACCGCATAGTCACCCTCAGGCTTGCCGAGCACGGCGATGGTCACCGGCACCAACCAGCCCACGGCGAACGTCACCACCAGACGGAGCCGCCACTGGCTCAGGCAGAGGAGCACGGCGAGCGTGGTCAGGGCAGCCAGGGCCAGACCCGGGGCGCTGCGATGGACCGCGACCGAGGCAAGTCCGACCGCGGCGCCGACCACGGAGGTCACCGCGTGGGCGACGAGCCCCATCAGAGTCCGGCGAACAGGTCCGTCTCCAGTCCGTTCTCGTTCGTGGGTCCCTTCTCGCCCTTGGCGAGGCGGAAGAACTCGTTGCCCCACACCTGGTTGCCGAGGTTGTTCGAGAGCGCGAAGAAGGGTCCGTCGACGGTGATCTGTGTCTGGTGCGCCTTCATGGCGGCTATCTTGGCGTCGACGAAGTCGTTGCCGTCGACCATGGCGTCCAGGTACTCATCCGGCGTCACCCACCGTCCGAGGTCGCCCTCGGGGTCCATCCCCTCGAACGTCGTGGTGTCGCCGGTCTCCCGGAGCTTGCGCAGGCCCTCACGCATCCACGACTCGGGCATCGCGCCCCAGTAGATCTTGGCGATGTCCCAGGCCGGGCCGAGCTCGGGGCGGAAGGAGCGGGCGGCGGCCAGCGACGCGGCATACATCGCGACGCGGTGCGCCTGGATGTGGTCGGGGTGGCCGTAGCCGCCGAACTCGTCGTAGGTGACCAGGACCTGAGGGCGCACCTCGCGGATGATCTCGACCAGGTGGGTGGCCGCCTCGAGCAGGTCGGCCCGCCAGAAGGTGCCCTCCTTGACTTCCTCGCCGGCGATCGCGTGGCCGTCCTCGTGCCAGACCATGCCGGAGTCGCGGTACTTCCCCTCGCCGCCCAGGAGCCGGTGGTCGGTCACGCCGAGCTCCTTCATCGCGTTGGCGAGCTCCGTGACGCGGTGCGGGCCCAGGCCGTCCTCACGGTGGGAGGCCAGGTGCTCCAGCTCCGGGACGAGGACCTCGCCTTCCTCCCCGAGCGTGCAGGTCACCAGGGTCACCTGGGTGCCGCGGGCGGCGTACTTGGCCATGGTGGCGCCCTGGCCGATGCTCTCGTCGTCCGGGTGCGCGTGCACCAGCAACATCCGTTGATCCATGGACGTCACTCTAGTCCCGGCGGAAGTGGCCCTTCACGCGCTTTGGCGCCGCGGGCAGGTCGAGCGGGGGTGGCACAGGTACGTCGACCGGCTCGGTGCCCGCGGCGTGGTCCAGCCACCCGTCGTGCTGCTCGACCAGCAGGTCGACGACGAACTCGGGCGCGTCGGTCACGACGGCCCAGGGGTGGTCCTCGTCGTCGTCCTCGCCGGCCAGCCGCTCGCGGACCACGGATGCGTCGAAGCCGTCCCTGGTGAGTCGGGAGGCGACCGCGGTCGCGTCCTCCTCCTCGTAGAAGACCGCACGCAGCGTCACGTGAGCTCCTTGTCGATCGACGGGATGCGTGTTCTCAAGTCTGCCAAGAACTCGGCCGAGCGCGCTGGCTCGCCCACATCCATGAGACGCGCCATTCCGGCGTCGCCCGCGGCCACGGCGGCCGGGATCCCGTCGAGCATGATCTGGATCCGGACCGGGACGGCCGCGAGGATCTCGCCGGCGGTGAAGTCGCCGTAGGTCTTGGCGATCAGCTCCAGCCTCTCGGCCGCCGGAGCGGCACCGATGTCGCGGTAGAGCGGGACGCAGTTCCAGGCCAGGAACGCCAGCTCCAGCAGCCGTGTCGACGGTCCCGCCAGGTCCCAGTCGAAGACGCCGACGAGGCGGTCCTGGTGGAAGCAGATGTTGTAGGGGGCCAGGTCGTTGTGGGCCACCAGCTCGGGCTCCTCGACGCCGAAGAAGCGCCACGGGCCGGGGTGAGTGAAGTCCAGCGCCGCCGCATGCAGGGCCCGGGTCCAGTCGACGAGAGAGACGAGCTGCGCCTCGTCTAGCTGGTCGGCGTCCACGTCCACGACCCGGCCGGAGAGGTAGGTGAGCACCTCGCGGCCGCGGGCGTCCTCGCCGAGCACTCTGGGGACATAGGGCAGGCCCCTGGCCTCGAGGTGCGCCAGGTAGGCGTGCACGGCCGGCGACCAGCGGCCTTGCTGCCGTCGTACCGTGTGGCCGATCCTGACCGCCCCACCGACATTGCCGCCGTCGAGGCGGCGACCGTCGAGGAGCAGCTCCCGAAGCTCCGCCAGGAAGGGCAGGTCGGGCTCGAGCCAGCGCACGTCGTCCAGCTCCTCGGGGCCCAGCCAGCGCACCGCGTCGTGCTCGTGCGGGACCGGCTCGCCCTCGTCGAGCGTGGCCGTCGCAACCCGGAGGGTGTAGCCGTCCTTGATCGGCTGCTCCCCCGCCAGCTGCCCGGTCACGGTGATCTCGCAACCGAGCTCCTCGCGGATCTCGCGTACCACCGCCGCCTCCGGCTGCTCGCCGGGCTCCACCTTCCCGCCGGGGAACTCCCAGCCCCCCGCCAGCGCGTCCGGGGCGGTACGACGGGCCACCAGCACCCGGCCGTCCCGGATGATCGCGGCGCCCATCACGAGCACGTCAGACCCTGCAGGCACGGGGCTCCTTCTCCTCGGCGGGTGTTTCGCGAAAGACTCGGGCAGCCAATCTAGTGGGAGGGCTCGTGGACGCTGCCGATGTGCACCTGGTGAGGTCGGCCGACCGTGCCCAGCTGGTGGAGGCGTTCACCTCGGCGGTCGGGAAGCGTGTCGGACTCGAAGGCGTGCTGGCGAAACTGAACCGGACCGGATCCGCGGCGCGCGTTGGCGGGTCGGCCGTGGACTGGGGCTTTCGGTGGAACGACGAGGACGTCCGCGACCAGCAATGGTTCCCCCAGGGCATCACCGTCGTCGACCAGGTCGCCATCCCTGGCCGAGGAGTGCTGTGCACGAGCTGGTACTCCCGCGAAGGTGGCGGATCTCGGATCACGGTTGTCGATCTCGCGTCCGGGACGCCGCACTACCGGCACGTGCTGCTGGTCGAGCCCTCGATGCGTGACGACGGGCGCATCGACGTACGCCCGGTGCGGGTCCACGCCGGAGGGCTCGCCTGGCACGCGCCGTACCTGTACGTGGCCGCGACAGCGCGTGGCCTGGTCGTGCTCCGCTTGGAGGACGTGGTCCGGGTCGACAGCGCTGAGGCGATGTGGGGGTATCGGTACGTCCTGCCGGTGCGCTTCACCTACGACGGCGCCGCGGGTGATGGCGTCGAGCCTTTGCGCTACTCGTTCGTCTCGGCCGGGTTCGGCGACGACGGGCCGATGCTTTTCGCGGGCGAGTACGGGCGTGGCGAGCGCACGACACGGTTGGTGAGCTACGACGTGGCCGGCGCGACCGGTCTGCTGCGGGAGGCCGCGCCGGGGACGGCTCGACCCGCGTCCGTGCATCACGGGGGCGTCGAGGGCATGCAGGGCGTGGCGGTCGTCGGCGACGCGTTCTACGTCTCGACCAGCGCGGGTAGGTGGGGGCGCGGAGACCTGCACGTCGGTCGGCCCGGTTCCTTCCGCCCGTTCGCGCGCGTGTTGCCGACCGGGGTCGAAGACCTCACCTACGACGCCGGAGGCGACCGGCTCTGGTCGCTGACGGAGTACCCGGGCCGAAGGTTCGTGTTCGCGGTCGACCGCTCACGGTTCTCGTAAGTCCCCGGTCAGCAGCTCAGTCCTGCGGCTGACGCTGGGCCGGGATGTGCGCCTTCTGCGCGACCAGGTGCACCGTGACGTAGGGCCCTGTGTTGCTGATGCGCGTAGCCGCCTCGAACTCGACGTGCTCAGCGTCGACGATGAGCGAGTGGGCGGACCAGTACGGATACCGGACCCGGTCCTGCCAGAGCTCTTCGAGGCGCTCGGCAATGGCGTGCTCGCTCAGGTTCGGGTGGAACTCGCACAGCCCGACGACGAGCTGGTCAGGGTCGTCGGTGTGCTCCACCTCGACCGACTCGAACAGTCCACTGGCCATCAGCAGATCGCGGAGGTTCGCCTCCATGGTGGTTAACTCCCGGCCCGAGCCTGGGTACGCGTTGACCTGCACGGCCGCCCGCAGCTTGTGAAAATCCAGGAGCTTCATGAACAAAAGGATGATGGACATCCAAGCACTCCCGTAGTAGGCGGAAGCAAAAGTTCGAGCACCTTAGACGCAAATCGGACCTTTGGCGCAGAACGACGGGAAAATCTCTTTTCACAATTCGGACACATGCAACAAAAGGCCCGGGGCGGTCTACACCGGCCTGGCCGATGGCCAGATCGGCATGTTCCGGCACCAAGCCTGTCCCAGAACCTCGCCGCATCGGTTTTACTCGGCTAGCATCAGGACAAACGGGTGGAAACCAGGGGGAATTGCAGCTTGAACGGGACCGACAAGGTCCTGGTAGGCGTGGTCGACGACCACGACCTGCTGGTGGCCGGCATTCGCGCACTGCTCGCGTCCAGGAACTCGCCTGCACAGTTTGTCGCCGGCGCGGGCACGGTGGACGGTCTGCTGCGGGCGCGACAGGCGCTCGACGTGGTCGTCCTCGACGTCAGGCTCAACGACGGCTCCCGCGCTGAGGAGAACGTTCGCCGCCTCTCGGCCAACGGGCACGCCGTGATCTTGCACGCCGACTCCGAGCATCGGGAGGCCGGGCCGATCATGGCCCGGACTCGCGCGCAGGGCCTGGTCTGGAAGAACGACCCGGTCCGCAACCTGGTACAGGCAATCGTCACCGTCGCGCGTGGCGGCGTGTGGGCGTCCCTGGACCTGGCGCGGCCCGTGGACCTCACCCATCGGGAGACCGAGGTGCTGCGTCTCTACGCCTCCGGCCTGAAGTACGCCGAGACCGCGGCCGCCCTCGACCCACCTGTCAGCGTGGAGTCGGTGAAGACCTACCTCTCGCGGATCCGCAAGAGGTACGACGACGCGGGACGCCCGGCCTCGACGCGGATCGAGCTGCGTCAACGGGCCCTCGAGGACGGGTTGCTCCCACCCGAGCTCAGCCGCAACTGACCTCCTAAGCAGGCCCGCCGAGAGCGTCAGACGGGGTCGAACCTCACCATCGGAAGCCGACGGCCGACCGTCCGGTAGTCCGACTCCGTCCCGTCCACGCCAAAGCCCAGCACACGTGCCAGCGCACGGGCAGCGCGCGGGTGCCGGCGCGCGTATCCGACCATCGCCTCAGCAGCTTGGTCCTCGGCGAGCTGCGCTGCCCGCACCGGAATCGTCCGCGACCCGATCTGGATGGTGACGTCCGGATGGGCGAGCAGGTTCTGGTACCAGTCCGACCCGGCTCCGAAGCCCGCCGCGACGGTGACCGCACCCGTGGCCGGATCTCGCGTCACGACCTCGACGACAGCCTGCCGGGGCAGCCCGGTCGTGCGGCCGACATGGTTGATCAGCACGAACCGGCGACCCAGCAGTGCCCCGAGCCGCAGCCGGTACAGGTGCACCGGCAGCCGGAACAGCGCCCGCCGGATGCCGGTGGGTGGCTCCGGTCCGCCTGTGGACTCCACCGCTACAGCAGCTCGAACCCGGTGACCTCGAGCACCAGCTCCCCGGCCTCGTCAGAGGCAGGCAGGTCGACCTCGGCGAGGATGCGCCAGTCGTGGTCGCCGGCAGGGTCACCGATGATCTGCTGCACCAGCCAGCGCTTGGGCTCCTTCTCGACCAGCAGCATGTGCGGACCGCGAGCGTCCGGGCCTGTGTCGATGCTCTCGTGCTGGGCGTAGTAGGTGGCACCCGCCTCGGCCCAAGCCTCAGCGTCCATGCCGGAGTCGCCGTCCAGCTCGCCGAGCTCCTCCCAGCGGCGAAGTGCCGCGAGCTCCACCCGCCGGAACATCGCGTTGCGCACCAGCACCCGGAACGCCCGCTCGTTCGCGGTGATCGGACGCGGCGGCGCCGGCACCGTCTCCACCACGACCTGCTGCTCGGGGTCGGTCAGCTGCTCCCACTCGTCGAGCAGGCTGGAGTCGGTCTGCCGCACGACCTCGCCCAGCCACTCGATCAGGTCGGTGAGCTCGTCGGTCTTCACCGAGTCGGGCACGGTCTGGCGCAGCGCCTTGTAAGCGTCGCCGAGGTAGCGCAGCACCAGGCCCTCCGAGCGGGCAAGCCCGTAGAAGCTGACGTACTCCGCGAAGGTCATCGCCCGCTCGTACATGTCACGTACGACCGACTTCGGCGAGAGCGCCGACTCGGAGATCCACGGGTGCGTGCGCCGGTAGACCTCGTAGGTGTGCTCGAGCAGCTCCTCCAGCGGCTTGGGCCAGGTGACGTCCTCGAGCAGCTCCATCCGCTCGTCGTACTCGATGCCGTCTGCCTTCATCTCCCCGACCGCCTCACCGCGTGCCTTGAACGCCTGGGCGTTGAGCACCGGGCGCGGGTCCTCGAGGGTGGCCTCCAGCACCGAGACGACGTCGAGCGCGTACGTCGGCGCCTCCGGGTCGAGCGTGTCGAAGGTGGCGAGGGCGTACGTCGACAGCGGCTGGTTCAGCGCGAAGCCGAGTTGCAGGTCCTCGATGAGCCGGACCGTGCGACCTGTCTCGTCGGGTGGGTCGAGCCGCTGCACCACCCCGGCGGTGAGCAGCGTGCGGTAGATCGCCACCGCTCGTCGTACCAGCCGCACCTGGTTGCGCGACTCCTCGTGGTTGTCACGCAGAAGCCTGCGCATCGCCTCCAGCGGGTCACCCTCGCGGGCGATCACGTTCAGGAGCATCGAGTGGCTGACTCGCATCCGTGAGACCAGCGCCTCAGGCTCCGCGGCGACCAGCCGCTCGAAGGTGTCCTCGGTCCAGGTGACGAACCCCTCCGGAGGCTTCTTGCGCTGGACCTTCCGCTGCTTCTTCGGGTCGTCACCCGCCTTGGTCAACGCCTTGTGGTTCTCGATCACGTGGTCCGGCGCCTGGACGACGACGGCACCAGAGGTGTCGTAGCCGGCCCGACCCGCGCGGCCGGCGATCTGGTGGAACTCACGCGCCTTGAGCACCCGCTGCCGGTTGCCGTCGAACTTGGTCAGTCCAGTGAGTACGACGGTGCGGATCGGCACGTTGATCCCGACGCCGAGGGTGTCGGTGCCGCAGATGACCTTGAGCAGCCCGGCCTGCGCCAGCTGCTCGATCAGCCGGCGGTACTTGGGCAGCAACCCGGCGTGGTGCACGCCGATGCCGTGCCGGACCAGGCGGGAGAGCGTCTTGCCGAAACCCGCGCTGAACCGGAAACCACCGATCAGCTCGGCGATCTGGTCCTTCTCCTCCCGAGAGCACACGTTGATGCTCGTCAGCGCCTGCGCGCGCTCGAGCGCCGCGGCCTGAGTGAAGTGCACGACGTACACCGGCGCCTGGTTGGTGGTCAGCAGCTCCTCGAGGGTCTCGTGCAGGGGGGTCAGCGCCCACGTGTAGCTCAGCGGCACTGGACGCTCGGCCGAGGTCACCACCGCGGTGTCGCGGCCGGTACGGCGGGTGAGGTCCTCCTGGAACCGGGCGACGTCGCCGAGGGTGGCGGACATCAGCACGAACTGTGCCTGCGGCAGCTCCAGCAGCGGCACCTGCCAGGCCCAGCCGCGGTCCGGCTCGGAGTAGAAGTGGAACTCGTCCATCACCACCTGGCCGATGTCGGCGCTGCTGCCCTCACGCAGCGCCTGGTTGGCGAGCACCTCGGCGGTGCAGCAGATGATCGGCGCCTGCGCGTTGACGCTGGCGTCACCGGTGAGCATGCCGACGTTGGCGGCCCCGAAGATCTCGCACAGGCTGAAGAACTTCTCCGACACCAAGGCCTTGATCGGCGCGGTGTAGTAGGTCTTGCGGCCGGCTGCCATCGCGGCGAAGTGGGCGCCGGTCGCGACCAGGCTCTTACCCGACCCGGTCGGCGTGGACAGGATGACGTTGGCTCCGGTCAGGATCTCGATCAGCGCCTCCTCCTGAGCCGGGTAGAGGCTGATCCCCTGATCCGCCACCCATCCGGTGAACGCGTCGAGCAGGTCGTCGGGGTCGGTTCGGCCGGGCAGCAGGTCGGTGAGCGTCATCAGGGGACCATCGTCCCTGAAAGTCGACGACGCATGAAACCCGGGCCGGTCGGGCGCGGCCCCGGCGAGCTGACTCAGCCTTCCATGACCACCACGCGGATCGCCGCGTCCGCGTCATTGGCGAAGCCACCTCGGTTCCACGCCTGTTCCAGGGGCTGGCTTCGTCCGGTCTCGTCGTGGGCCCGGACCCGTAGCCAGTGTTCCCCGGGTGTCGCCTCCCATTCGGCGCTGAACCGGCACCAGGCGGACGGGGACGGAGCCGGCTCGAGGTCGGCGACGTCCCAGGTCCGCCCGTTGTCGGTAGACACCTCGACCT
>JBFIWG010000002.1:0-26342 GCA_041606495.1 Nocardioidaceae bacterium | reverse complement strand
TCACCGAGGCCGGGGCGTCGTCCGGGCTGCTCGCTGCCCTGTTCACCAGCGGCATCGCCCTCCCGCACATGGTGGCCACGGGTGACCGGGACCTGGTGGACCGCTTCGTCAGGCCGACGCTGGCCGGGGAGTCGATCGGCTCGCTCGCGGTGACCGAGCCCGACGGCGGCTCGGACGTGGCCGGCCTGCGCACCACCGCGCGTCGCGACGGCGAGCACTACGTCGTCAACGGCGCCAAGTCCTTCATCACCTCCGGCGTGCGCGCCGACTTCGTCACGACCGCGGTCCGCACGGGCGGCCCGGGTCACGCCGGGATCTCCCTGCTCGTCGTCGAGAAGGGCACGCCAGGATTCACGGTGGACCGGGCCCTGAACAAGATGGGTTGGCACTGCTCGGACACCGCCGAGCTCTCCTTCGTCGACGCCCGGGTTCCGGCCGCGAACCTGGTCGGCGAGGAGAACGCCGGCTTCGCGATGATCGCGCGGCAGTTCGTCACCGAGCGGCTGGCGCTGGCGGTGCACGGTTACGGGATCGCCGCACGCGCGCTGGCCCTGACGGCGGAGTACGTCCGGCAGCGGGAGACGTTCGGTCGCCCACTCGCCTCCCGCCAGGTGGTGCAGCACAGGCTCGTCGAGATGCACCGGCAGGTCGACGTCGCCCGCACGTACACCCGCGAGGTCGCCCGCCGCTACGTGTTGGGCGAGGACCCGGTCGCGGAGGCAGTGCTGGCGAAGAACACGTCGGTCGAGGCGTGCACGTACGTCGTCGACCAGGCCGTCCAGCTGCACGGCGGCGCGGGCTACCTGCACGGCAGCGAGGTCGAGCGGCACTACCGGGACGCGCGCATCCTGGGGATCGGGGGAGGCGCCACCGAGGTGCTCGCCGACCTGTCCGCCCGGCTGCTGGGGTACACCTCGTGAGCCGGCGGGCCGCGATGCTGGAGAAGCTCGCCGCGCTCGAGGCCGAGCACGCCAAGGCGGTCGCCGGAGGTGGCCAGAAGTACGTCGACCGGCACCACGCTCGCGGGAAGCTGCTCCCCCGTGAGCGGATCGAGCTGCTCGTGGACGAGGGGTCGGCGTTCCTCGAGCTCAGTCCGCTGGCGGCCTGGGGGTCGGAGTACGCCGTCGGCGCCAGCGTGGTCACCGGCATCGGTGTGATCGAGGGCGTCGAGTGCATGGTGATCGCCAACGACGCGACTGTCCGCGGCGGCGCGAGCAACCCGTGGACGGTCAAGAAGCTGTTCCGGGCCGCACAGATCGCCCGCGAGAACCGGCTCCCGACGGTGAACCTCGTCGAGTCCGGCGGCGCCGACCTGCCCTCGCAGAAGGAGATCTTCATCCCCGGCGGCGAGCTGTTCCGCGGGCTCACCAAGGCCAGTGCGGCGCGGACGCCCACGATCGCCCTGGTGTTCGGCAACTCCACGGCCGGCGGCGCCTACGTGCCTGGGATGAGCGACTACGTGGTGATGGTCAAGGAGCAGGCCAAGGTGTTCCTCGGTGGTCCGCCGCTGGTGAAGATGGCGACCGGTGAGGTGTCCGACGACGAGTCGCTCGGCGGCGCGCAGATGCACGCGACGCAGTCCGGACTCGCCGACTACCTCGCCGTCGACGAGCACGACGCGCTGCGGATCGGGCGCCGGATCGTGGCCCGGCTCAACCATCGCAAGCCGACCCCCGCAACGTCATACCTTCCGGCGGCTATAGCGAGCAGAAGGTATGACGCTACGGGGTTCGCTGAGCCGGCCAAGGACGCCGAGGAGCTGCTCGACCTGATCCCGGAGGACCTCAAGGAGCCGTTCGACCCTCGCGAGGTGATCGAGCGGGTCGTCGACGGGGTCGGGCCGGGCAACGCCGTGGTCTTCGACGAGTTCAAGCCGTTGTACGGCCCCTCGCTGGTCACCGGGTGGGCGAGGCTGCACGGCCATCAGATCGGGATCCTCGCGAACGCCCAGGGCGTGCTGTTCTCCGAGGAGGCGCAGAAGGCCGCACAGTTCATCCAGCTCGCCAACCAGATCGACGTACCGCTGCTCTTCCTGCACAACACCACCGGCTACATGGTCGGGGCGGAGTACGAGCAGCGCGGCATCATCAAGCACGGCGCGATGATGATCAACGCGGTCGCCAACTCCACTGTGCCGCACATCTCGATCATGATGGGCGCTTCCTACGGCGCCGGGAACTACGGGATGTGCGGTCGCGCCTACGATCCCCGCTTCCTGTTCACCTGGCCCTCGGCGAAGTCCGCGGTGATGGGGCCGCAGCAGCTCGCCGGGGTGCTCTCGATCGTGGCCCGCGCCGCCGCGGAGGCCAAGGGCGAGGTGTACGACGCCGAGGCCGACGCCGCGCTTCGTCAGCACGTCGAGCAGCAGGTCGAGGCGGAGTCGCTGCCGTTCTTCCTCTCCGGCCGGTTGTACGACGACGGGGTGATCGACCCACGCGACACCCGCACCGTGCTCGGCATCGCCCTTTCCGTGATCCACAACGCCCCGGTCGAGGGCACCGACCGCTTCGGCGTCTTCAGGATGTGAGCCGATGACCATCACCAGACTCCTCGTCGCCAACCGGGGCGAGATCGCCGGCCGGGTGTTCGCGACCTGCCGGGCTCTCGGCATCGAGACGGTCGCGGTCCACTCGGACCCCGACGTCGGCCTGCCGTTCGTGGCCGACGCCGACCTCGCCGTCCGCCTGCCCGGTGCCACCCCCGCCGAGACCTACCTCCGGGGCGACCTGGTCGTCGAGGCGGCCCGTCGCGCGGGGGCCGACGCGGTGCACCCCGGCTACGGCTTCCTCTCGGAGAACGCCGGCTTCGCGCGGCAGGTGATCGAGGCCGGACTGGTCTGGGTCGGCCCGACACCGGAGTCCATCGAGCAGATGGGGTCCAAGGTCGGGGCCAAGAAGCTGATGGCCGACGCCGGCGTGCCGGTGCTGCCCGAGCTCACCGCCCTGTCGGTGACCGCCGCGGACCTGCCCCTGCTGGTCAAGGCGTCGGCGGGCGGTGGAGGCCGGGGCATGCGCGTGGTGCGGAATGTCGTCGACGTGGCGGAGACGGTGGAGGCTGCAGCACGAGAGGCGGCCTCAGCGTTCGGCGACGCGACGGTCTTCTGCGAGCCCTACGTCGAGCATGGCCGGCACGTCGAGGTGCAGGTCGTCGGCGACACCCACGGCAGCGTCTGGGTGCTGGGCGAACGGGACTGCTCGATCCAGCGCCGGCACCAGAAGATCGTCGAGGAGACCCCGGCACCGGGGCTCGACGACCGGACGCGGACCGCCCTCCACGACGCCGCCCGAGCGGCCGCGAAAGCGATCGGCTACGTCGGAGCCGGCACCGTCGAGTTCCTGCTGGACCCGGCGACAGACCGGTTCTGGTTCCTGGAGATGAACACCCGGCTCCAGGTCGAGCACCCGGTCACCGAGTGTGTGACCGGCCAGGACCTGGTGGCACTCCAGATCGAGGTGGCTCAGGGTGGCCGGCTCGGCGACGAACCGTCGTCGCGAGGTCATGCCGTCGAGGTTCGCCTCTACGCCGAGGACCCCGCCGAGGGCTGGTCGCCGCAGACCGGAACCGTGGCCCGGTTCGACGTCCCGGGCGTCGCGACGCGGTACGAGGTGCCCGGCTCATATGGTGTCCGCCTCGACGCCGGCGTCACCACCGGGTCGGTGGTCGGCACCCATTACGACGCGATGCTGGCCAAGGTCGTTGCCTGGGCGCCCACCCGCGCGGAGGCTCTGCGCCGCCTGGCGGGGTGCCTGGACCGCGCCGAGATCCACGGGCTGCGGACCAACCGCGACCTGCTCGTGCGTCTGCTGCGTCACGAGGCGGTCCTCGCCGGCGACGTCAGCACCGACTTCCTGGACCGGCACGAGCTGACCGGCCCGGCCGACGGCTCCGACCGGGCCCGGCAGCTCAGCGCCCTCGCGGCAGCCCTGGCCCAGAACGAGTCAGCGCACGCGGCCCGGACGGTGCAGCGCGGCGTCCCCACCGGTTGGCGCAACGTGCCGTCCCAGCCGCAGACCGCCCGCTTCCTTGTCGATGGTGAGGTGGTCGAGGTCGGCTGGTACGCCGGCCGCGACGGCTACCGGTGCACCGATCCCGCCGACGTCATCCTCGAGGTCGGAGCGGACCTCGTCGTGCTCGAGGACAGCGGGATCCGCCGGCAGTTCCGGGTGCATGCGCGGGGTCGTGAGGTGGATGTCGACTCCTCGCTCGGGCACGTCGCCCTGGTCCGTCAGCCCCGGTTCGAGGACCCGGCCGAGCAGGTGGCCACCGGTTCGCTGCTCGCGCCGATGCCGGGCAGCGTCGTCGACGTCACCGTCCGAGCCGGCCAGCAGGTCGTGGCCGGCGAGCCGGTGCTCGTCCTCGAGGCCATGAAGATGCAGCACACCGTGACCGCGCCGCACGACGGGCTGGTGGCCGAGCTCGCGGTCAGCGTCGGGGACCAGGTAGCCGCGGGCGCGGTGCTGGCCGTCGTACACCCAGCAGCCGCCGAACACATCGAGGAAGCACCCAGCGAAGGGGAAACCGCATGAGCGAGATCGCATTCACCGAGACCGAGGAGCGCCGCACCCTGCGCCGGGAGGTGAGCAAGCTCGCCGCGAGCTACGGCCGGGAGTACTTCGCCAAGCAGGCCCGGAGCGGCGGCAGGACGACCGACCTCTGGCTGGCGATCGGCAAGAACGGCTACCTCGGGATCAACATCCCCGAAGAGTACGGCGGCGGTGGTGGCGGCGTCGGCGACATCGCCGCGGTCTGCGAGGAGCTCGCCGCGCAGGGCTGCCCGCTGCTGATGATGGTGGTCTCCCCGGCGATCTGCGGCACCGTGATCACTCGGTTCGGCACCGACGAGCAGAAGCGGCGCTGGCTGCCGGGGATCGCCGACGGCACCGAGACCATGGCGTTCGCGATCACCGAGCCCGACGCCGGCACCAACTCGCACAACATCACCACCACCGCGCGGCGCGACGGTGACGGGTGGGTGCTCAACGGTCGCAAGATCTACATCTCCGGGGTCGACGAGGCGTCGAACGTGCTCGTCGTGGCGCGTGCCGAGGACTCCAGGACCGGCAAGCTCAAGCCGTGCCTGTTCGTCGTACCCACCGATGCGCCGGGCTTCGAGTACACACCGATCCCGATGGAGATCGTCAGCCCTGAGCAGCAGTTCACGGTGTTCATCGACGACGTACGCCTGCCCGCCGACGCCCTGGTCGGTGACGAGGACGCCGGGCTGGTCCAGCTGTTCGCCGGGCTGAACCCCGAGCGGATCATGGCCGCCTCGTTCTCCACCGGGCTGGCGAGGTTCGCCCTCGACAAGGCGGTCGCCTACGTCAAGGAGCGCGAGGTCTTCGGGGCGCCGATCGGGACCCACCAGGGGCTTGCCCACCCCCTGGCCCAGTCGAAGATCGAGATCGAGCTGGCCAGGCTGATGACGCAGAAGGCGGCGGCGCTCTACGACTCGGGCGACGACGCGGCGGCCGGGGAGGCAGCGAACATGGCGAAGTACGCCGCCGCCGAGGCTGCGTGCGACGCCGCCGACCGGGCCGTGCAGGCCCACGGTGGCAACGGGATCACCACGGAGTACGGCGTCGCTGGGCTTCTCGTCGCGGCCCGCGCCGGACGGATCGCCCCGGTCACGCGGGAGATGATCCTGAACTTCGTGGGGATGCACTCGCTCGGCCTGCCCAAGTCCTACTGACCCCGACAGCCCCCACAACGTCATACCGATCAGCACCTATAGCCTCCGGTGGGTATGACGTCCCGCGATTGACAGGAGCTGCCGATGACCGACGAGCTGGTCCACTACGACGTCAGTGAGCACGTCGCCACCCTCACCTTCGACTCCCAGCACAACCGGAACGCGCTGTCCCGAAAGCTGGTCGGCGAGCTCATCGCACATCTAGAGGCCGCCGAGTCGGACGCCGACGTCAAGGTCGTGGTGATCAGGGCCGAGGGCCGGACCTTCTGCTCAGGTGCCGACCTGTCGGAGGCCGCCGAGGACGGGATGGAGAAGGCCGCCGGCGTGCTCGTGGACCTGCAGCGCCGGATCGCCGCCCTGTCGAAGCCGGTCGTCACTCGTCTGCACGGCAACGTGCGTGCCGGCGGCATCGGCATCGTCGCTGCCTCCGACATCGCGATCAGCGCGAGCGACGCGACGTACGCGTTCACCGAGGTGCGCCTCGGACTCACCCCCGCCGCGATCTCGCTCAGCGTGCTGCCCCGCATGACCGACCGCGCGGCGTCGCTGACCTTCCTCACCGGCGAGGTCTTCGACGGTACGACGGCCGCGGAGATGGGCCTGGTCACCAAGGCCGTGCCCGAGGACGAGCTCGACACCGAGGTCCGTCAGGTGTGCGCCGCCCTCACCAAGGGCAACCCCCAGGGTCTTCGCGAGACCAAGCAGCTGCTCGGCGGGCCGCTCGTCGAGCGGATCGACCGTCTGGGCGGCGACCTGGCGAAGCTCTCCGCCCGGCTCTTCGGCTCGGCGGAGGCCAAGGGAGCGATGCTGGCCTTCCTCACCAAGAAGAAGTAGCCGGCGGAGGGTCCATGCACAGCGACGCGAGCACCGTCGAGGAGTACCTTGCCGGGTTGCCGCAGGATCGGCGCGAGGCGATCAGCGCGGTCCGGGACATGATCAACGCCAACCTGCCCGAGGGCTACGAGGAGGCGATGGCGTTCGGCATGATCGGCTGGGGCATCCCGCTCGAGGACTACCCGGACACCTACAACGGTCAGCCACTCGGCATCGCCGCGCTCGCCAGCCAGAAGAACCACATGGCCGTCTACCTCATGGGGCTCTACTCCAGCGAGCCGGAGGAGGCCTGGTTCCGCGGGCCAAGCTGATCGAACGCTACGAAGCGGCCCGAGCCGAGACCAAAAGCCGGAAACGCGGAAAATCCACGCGCTGAAGCGCGATAGAGTTGACGACTTGCTTTTTCCAACGGCGGGAAAGCGCACCCCCGGAACGTCGAGGACACGGTGAAGTCGGTTGTCAGCACAGATCGTTGAGCAGGAGATCGCTCACGAGCAGGAGTTCGTGGACCGGGTCTACCGGCAGCTCGAGCAGTCCGCCCGCAACGCTCAGGCGCTCGCCAAGGAGGGTCACGGACGCGGAAGTCTGGGCCACGAGGGCGGACTCGTCGAGCGCGACGCGATGGTCTTCCAGGCCGCGAAGCGGCTGGCGACGCTGGACGCCGCGCACGAAGGGCTGGTGTTCGGCCGCCTCGACCTGAACGACGACGAGGAAGGCCCGCGCTACATCGGCCGCATCGGGCTTCGTGACGAGAACCGGGACTCGATGCTGGTCGACTGGCGTGCGCCGGCGGCCGCGGTCTTCTACCAGGCCACCGCCGCCGAGCCTCAGGGTGTCGTACGGCGCCGCGTGCTGCGCTGTGTCGGCCCCAAGGTCGTCGCGGTCGAGGACGACCTGCTCGACGCCGAGGCCGACAGCGACCTGGCTGTGGTCGGCGAGGGCGCGCTGATGGCGCAGCTCTCCCGCGCCCGGGACCGGTCCATGCACTCGATCGTCGCCACCATCCAGGCCGAGCAGGACAAGGCGATCCGTGCGCCGGGCCGCGGCGTGGTCTCCATCTCCGGCGGTCCCGGCACCGGCAAGACCGTGGTCGCGCTGCACCGGGCCGCCTTCCTGCTCTACTCCGACCGGCGCCGCTACGAGAGCGGTGGTGTGCTGATCATCGGCCCGTCCGGTGTCTTCATGCGCTACATCGAGCGGGTTCTGCCCTCGCTGGGCGAGACCGCGGTGGCACTGCGCTCCCTTGGCGAGGTCGTGGACGGCGTCCGCGGCACCCGGCACGACGATCCAGCCGTCGCGGACGTGAAGGGCTCGGCGCGGATGGCCGAGCTGCTCCGTCGTACCTCCCGACAGGCCGTGCCGGGGGCACCCCGTGAGTTCCGCGCGTTCTACCGCGACGACAACATCGTGCTGGGCAGTCGCGAGCTCGCAGCGTTGCGGCGCCAGCTGCTCTCCCAGGGCAAGCGGAACCGGCAGCTGCAGCGTGTGGCCTCGACGCTGCTCGACGCCATGTGGCGTCAGGTCCGCGGAGAGCGTGGTCGGGCACGTGGCAAGGAGGAGTTCATCGACGTCATGCTCGGCAAGGCCGAGTTCGTCGACTTCGCGCTGTCGTGGTGGCCGCCGCTCGACGCCACCGAGGTGCTGCGCTGGCTGAGAGATCCCGAGCTGCTCGCACGTGTCGGTGAGGGGGTGCTGTCCCAGGAGGACATCGCCCTGCTGAGCAAGTCCTGGGCACCCGGCGACGGCCGAGCTCACGGCACAGGTGAGTGGTCGGTCGAGGACGTGCCGCTGATCGACGAGCTGCGCTACCTGCTCGGGGACGTGCCGGCGAAGGCCGACGTCGAGTTCGACCCGGTGGCGCACCTGGTCAGCGAGAACATGCAGGAGGTCACGACCGTCAGCGACCGCGAGCTGGCCACCGGGCCGCGCACCTCCACCCGCACCGAGGACGACGGCTACGCGCACGTGCTGGTCGACGAGGCGCAGGACCTGACGCCGATGCAGTGGCGGATGGTGGGCCGTCGCGGCCGGTCCGCGAGCTGGACGGTCGTCGGCGACCCCGCCCAGTCCTCCTGGCCGGTGCCCGAGGAGGCCGCCGGGGCCCGCGAGGAGGCGCTGGGCGACAAGCCGCGCCACGAGTTCCACCTCTCCACGAACTACCGCAACAGCAAGGAGATCTACGACTACGCGGCGGCCTACGCGGCCTATGTCGGGCTCGACGCGGACCTGCCGAACGCGGTCCGCTCCACGGGCATCGAGCCCGCTGCCCGGAAGGTCGAGGACCTCGAGGCCGGCGTGCGTGAGGCCGTGGCGGAGCTCGCGGCCGCGGTCGAGGGCACCGTCGGGATCGTCGTACCCACCGCCCGGCGGACGCAGGTGCAGGGCTGGCTCGACTCGTGGACCGAGCTGGCCGAGGACGCCGCAGGGGGTGCGGACGCCCGGATCGCGGTGCTCACCGGCCTGGACACCAAGGGTCTCGAGTTCGACGCCATCGCGGTCGTGGAGCCCCAGGAGATCGAGTCCGAGTCCCAGACCGGCCGGGCCACGTTGTACGTCGTGCTGACCCGCGCCACTCAGCGGATGGTGACCGTCAGCGCAGGGTGAGGGTCGCGGGGTACGGCGGGTTGGTCCGCCTGGACACCCAGACCGCGTCGTCCGGCGCGAGGCACCAGCTGTTGTACTGCTCCAGCCAGTGCATCTGCAGCGACCCGTCGGCCAGTACCGTCGCCCGCCAGACCGCGCGGTCTCCTCGCTGGCAGTCGCCGCCGCCCCAGGCCCTCAGGATCAGCTCGCCCTTCCGGAGGGTGAAGGTTCCCGTCCTCGCCGGGCTCCAGGAGAACATGTCCTGCGTGGAGCGCATCTGGTAGTGGCCATCGCGGTGGAAGCGGATCCTCATCCGACCGGCGAACGTCCAGCTGTCGTCGGCCCGCCACGTACCCAGCAGCTCCTTGCGGGTGGGTGCCTTGCCTGCGTCATCGTCACACCGACGAGCCCGTTCAGCGAGGAAGGGGTACGCCGGACCGGGCAGCTCGACACGGACGTCTCCCCAGGCCTCGGTGCGCACCAGGATCTCCCGGTTCGTGCCCGGCGACTTGCGGCAGTAGGTCAGCACGTTGAGCGGGACGCGCGCCCAGCGGTCGGGTCGAATGGTCACCATCTGGGAGTGCGCCGCCCAGCCCACCGGCACCGCGGACATCACCCGGACTGGCTTCTTCCCGCCGTTGTGCAGCGGCAGCACGAACTCCGCCCAGCCGGGGCCGTCGACATTGGGCTCGATCGCGCCGGCGGTCAGCTCGACCGGTGATGGAGCCGGATCCGGCGACGGCTGAGCCCGACCGTGCAGACCGACCACCATCCCGCCCGCGAGGATCAGCACGCCCAGAACGGTCGAGCGCAGAGGGGAGCGGGGCGGGCTGTCGGCACCCACCGAAATCTGGTCGCGCACGATCTCCACGACAAGTAGACCCCCGTCCTCGAGACAGCGTAGGTCTGGTCGCCGGCCACGGATAAGACCCGACCGGGCCATCCGCGGCGGTCATGCGGGCCACGACAGGTCCCGTCGGTCAGGACGAGGGAGTGGGCTACCCGGGGCGCTGATATTTTCGTCCCACCATGACTACGCCGACCGCTTCCGCCGCTTCCGCCCTCGACGCGCTGCTCGGGCACGAGGCCTGGGCGGCGATCAGGCTTCGGGACTCGGCCACGGTGACCCTGGTCGGAGGCAGCCGGTCCGTGGTGCAGAGCCTCATGGACGTCCCGCTCGAGGACGGCGCCCCCGCCGAGGGGCGGCGGTTCGACCGGCTGCTGGCGGTTCCGTTCCGCCAGGTCGCGGAGCGAGGCTTCGAGGCGCACGACGACGGCGCACCGCTCACCGTCGTCGAGATCGACTCGGAGGTCGAGGTGCCGCTTGCCGACATGCTCGCGGCCCTGCCGGACGAGGCGATCGAGTTCGCGGACCCGGGTGGCTTCGAGACCAGTGACGACGAGTACGCCGCGGTGGTGGACCGGATCATCCGGGACGAGATCGGCAACGGCGAGGGCGCCAACCTCGTCGTCGGACGGCACTACCGGGCCCGCCTCTCGGACTGGGACTCCCGCAAGGCGCTGACTGTCTTCCGGCGGCTGCTGGAGAGCGAGCGTGGCGCCTACTGGACGTACGTCTTCTTCACCGGCGAGCGGTACCTCGTCGGCGCCAGCCCCGAACGGCACGTCAGCGTTCACGGCGGCGACGTCCGGATGAACCCGATCAGCGGCACCTTCCGGCTCGGGCGAAACGGGACCCCCGGCGACGCGGCTGACCTCAAGCAGCGGCTGCTGGAGTTCCTCGCCGACGAGAAGGAGATCTATGAGCTCTTCATGGTCGTCGACGAAGAGCTGAAGATGATGTGCGACATCTGCAACGAGGGCGGCCAGGTGCTCGGCCCGTTCCTCAAGCCGATGACGCACCTGGTGCACACCGAGTACCTTCTGGCCGGCCGCACCACACGCGACGTCCGTGCCGTGCTACGCGACACGATGTACGCCGCCACGGTGACCGGCTCGCCGGTGGAGAACGCCTGCCGGCTGATCAAGAAGTACGAGACGGAGGGCCGCGGCTACTACGGAGCTGCGCTGGCCCTGCTCGGCCGGGACAACGAAGGTCGCCCGACCGCGGACTCGCCGATCGTGATCCGGACCGCCGACGTGAGCCCTGAGGGCGAGCTGAAGGTGACCGCCGGAGCGACGCTGGTGCGAGACTCCGAGGCCGACTACGAGGTCGCCGAGACCCGCGCCAAGGCAGGCGGCATCCTCAGCGCGTTCGGGCTGGTCCCTCCGGCCGGCTCCGCCCCCGACGGGGTCGCCGAGCTGGCCCGGGACGAGGACGTGCTGATCGCGCTCAACTCCCGCAACCAGCGGCTCAGCAAGTTCTGGCTCACCGATCAGGGCGGCTCCACCCCGCCACCGGAGCTGAAGGGCAAGACCGCGGTCATCCTCGACGGTGAGGACGACTTCGTGAACATGCTCCGGCACGTGCTCTCGGTGATGGGCATGAGCAGCACCGTCGTACGCCACGAGGACTTCGAGCCGGGTGCCCTCGACGGGTTCGACCTGGTGATCGTCGGTCCTGGCCCGGGCGACCCGCGCGCCGCCGACCACCCCAAGATCGCCGCCTTCGGCGCCGCCGTGGACGGTCTGCTCGCCGCGGGCCAGCCTTTCCTCGCGGTCTGTCTGGGCCATCAGGTGCTGTGCCGACGGCTGGGTATCGGCCTTGTCTACAAGGACATCGTGTTCCAGGGCACCCAGTCGCGCGTCGACCTCGCCGGCCGGGAGGAGAACGTCGGCTTCTACAACACCTTCGTCGGCCGGGTTGGGGGTAGCACCCTCCCGGACGGCGTCACAGTGACCGCTGACCCGGCGTCCGGTGACATCCACCTGGTGTCCGGTCCGCACTTCCGGGGCGTGCAGTTCCACGCCGAGTCGATCCTGACCGAGCACGGGTACGACCTGATCCACGACCTGGTTCTCGAGCTGCTGGCCGGCTAGGGCTGTGACGGTCGACGTCGTCGTGGTCGACCACCACGACTCCTACACTTTCAACCTGGTCCACCTGGTGGCCTCGGTCACCGGGTCTCTGCCGGAGGTCGTGGAGCACGACGACGTCACCGCGGACCGGTTGCTGGGCGGGGCCTTCAGCCACATCGTGCTCTCGCCGGGTCCCGGCAACCCCGACACCCAGCGCGACTTCTCGGTGGGACGTGCCGTGCTGCGTGATGGCAGCGTCCCCGTGCTCGGGGTGTGCCTGGGCATGCAAGGACTCGTCTCGGTGTACGGCGGGGAGGTCCGTCAGGTCGCACCGGCGCACGGCGACGTGACCGTGGTTCACCATGACGGGTCCGGCGTCTTCCACGGCATCCCGCCGGACTTCCGTGCGGTGCGCTACCACTCACTCGCGGCGGTCACCGTGCCCGACGTACTCGTGGAGACGGCCTGGTGCGACGGGGAGGACGGCCCGGTGGTGATGGGGGTGGCGCACCGCGACCTGCCCTTGTGGGGGGTGCAGTTCCACCCCGAGTCGGTGCTGACCGAGCACGGCGCCGCGATGGTGGCGAACTTCCTGGAGCTCGGATGAGCTGGGCAGACCCCGTCGCGGCGTTCCGGGACCTCGCTGCGGGCCGACCGCGGATGTTCTGGCTCGACGGCGGTGGTTCCCGGGAGTGGACCCGGAACCGGTCGCTCATCGGCTGGCTTCAGGACGACGACGTCTCGCTCACCTACGACGCGGCGACCCGTGAGGTGACCCGTCACGTGGGCGAGGCGACGGAGGTGGTCGGCGACGACATCTTCACCGTCCTGGAGCAGGAGATGGCCCGGGACGGCGGGGACCCTTCGATCAGCTGGGTCGGCTACTTCGGCTACGCATGCCGACCGGACCTGCCGGCGCGCAAAGGCTCCGGTGTGCCTGACGCGATGTGGATGCGGGCACCCCAGCACCTCGTCTTCGAGCACCCGTCCTCGGGCTCGCCCGCCAAGGCGCCGGCGGTTGCGTCGTACCCGGGTGACTGGGTCGAGCCGGACGAGTACGCCGGGTGGTTCGACCAGGTGCAGGAGCAGCTGCGGCTCGGCAACTCCTACGAGGTGAACCTGACCTACCGGCAGAACATCGCGTCAGAGGTCGACCCGGTCACGGCGTACCTGCGGCTGCGGGCCAGCAATCCCGCACCGTACGCCGGCTACCTCCAGCACGACGGGATTCACGTGCTCAGCTCCAGTCCGGAGCGGTACGCCACGGTCGACCGCGCGGGCTGGGTGGAGACCAAGCCGATCAAGGGCACCACGCCGCGCGGGGCGACGCCGGACGAGGACGAGGCCTACCGCATCTCGTTGGCCGACGACCCGCGCTACCGCGCGGAGAACCTGATGATCGTCGACCTGCTGCGCAACGACCTGTCGGCGGTCTGCGAGCCGGGGACCGTCACCGTCCCCGAGCTGATGCAGGTCGAGACCTACGCCAGCGTGCACCAGCTGGTCTCCACTGTGCGTGGCCACCTGCGCCCAGGGGTTGGCACGGTCGCGGCGCTGCGGGCGCTGTTCCCGGCCGGCTCGATGACCGGGGCGCCCAAGCTGCGGACCATGGAGATCATCGAGCATGTGGAGACCAGCCCGCGGGGGGTCTACTCGGGTGCCCTCGGCTGGATCAGCGGAGACGGCCGGGCCGACCTCGGCGTGGTGATCCGGACGCTCGTAGGCAAGCGGTCCGGACCCTCCGACTGGGTCTACCAGCTGGGGACCGGGGGTGGCATCACCGTGCGCTCTGAGGTGCGGAGCGAGTACGACGAGACCCGATGGAAGGCTGACCGGGTGCTCGGCGTACTCGGCTCCGACTAGGACCTGGCCGACCCGCGGTCGGAGTCGAGCACCACCTCGATGGTCCGCTCCTCGCCGTCGCGGACCACGGTCAGGGTCGCCCGGTCCCCGGGGCGGTAGCCGCGGATCGTCGCAACCAGCGACTCGGAGTCCACGATGACCTGGTCGTCGACCCGGGTCACCACGTCGCCGCGCTCGAGCCCGGCCGCCGCAGCAGCGGAGTTGGCGTTGACGCTGGAGATCCCGGCCCCGGTCATCAGGCCGTCCCGGCTCGCGGCGTTGGCGACGCTCACACCGAGACGGGCGTGGGTGGGAGTCTCGTTGGCCCGCAGCTGGTCGACGATGGGGCGCACCTTGTCGAGCGGGATCGCGAAGCCGAGGCCGATCGAGCCACCCTCCGCCGCGGAGCTCGAGGTGGTCCGGATCGAGGAGTTGATGCCGACGACCTCGCCCTGCATGTTCACCAGCGGTCCGCCCGAGTTGCCCGGGTTGATGGCGGCGTCGGTCTGGATCGCGGGATAGGTGGTGTCGAGCGCGCTGCCGTCCGAGGTACCGATCGACACCGGGCGGTTCAGAGCGGAGACGATTCCGCTGGTGACGGTGGCCTCGAGACCGAACGGGGAGCCGATCGCGACGACCTGCTCGCCGACGTCGAGGTTGTCCGAGCGGCCCAGCGTCGCCGGGGCGAGGCCGGAGACGTCCCGGGCCTTGATCACCGCGAGGTCGGTCAACGGGTCGGTGCCGACGATGTCGGCCCGGGCCGTCGAGCCGTCGTTGAAGCTCACCGAGATCGAGCCACCGCTGGCGGCGACCTCGACGACGTGGTCGTTGGTGAGGATCTCTCCGTCGGAGCTGAGAATGACCCCGGAGCCGGACCCCTGGCCGCGACTGCCGGTCACGTTGATCTTGACCACCGAGGGCAGGATCGAGTTGGCGACCTGCTCCACGCTGCCCTCGGCGGGCGGCGTGTTCTCCCGGTCGACGACAGTGGAGAACGTCGTCGGCCCCGCCGAGGTCTGGCCCGCCCCGGAGAACCGGTCGTAGGCGACGACACCAGCGGCGCCGGCCACGCCTCCGAGGCCACCGGCGACGAGCGCCGCGGTGACGATGCCCGCGGTCACCCGTCCATGGCGCCTCTCACGGGTGCGCGGCTCGGGGTCCGGGTAGCTGTAGTAGGCGTGACGCTCATGGGCGGAGCCATAGGGCTGGTAGCGGTGTGTGCTCGGCGGTGACGACTCGGTGTGCTCGTAGTCCGGATGAGCATCTTGGGCCGGTTGCTGCCGGGTGGTCAGGTCCGTCTGCTCGGTCATGTATTCCACTATCCGCAACCAACCTGAAACGGGGCTGAGACGCCGCTACGACTGCGCCAAGAGTCACACTTCGAGGGGGTTCGTGATGCCGGGTTCGTGGGGCGCTGGGGCCTGGGAGGAGTCCTGCGACCTTGGCTGTGGCTGGGTCGGGGAGCCGGGGATCTCGAACCAGAACGCCGCTCCGCCGTCGTCCATCCGCCCAGCGCGCACCGATCCGCCGTGCCGTTCAGCGACCTGGCGCACGATCGAGAGGCCGAGCCCGGAGCCGGGCATGGTCCGGGACTCCTTCGACCGGTAGAACCGGTCGAAGACGTGCGGCAGGTCCTCGTCGGCGATGCCGGTGCCCTGGTCGGCGACCAGCAGGCTGCCCTCCTCGAGGGTCACCGTCACCACGCCGAGCGGCGGGCTCCACTTGGCGGCGTTGTCGAGCAGGTTCGTGACGGCTCGCTCCAGTGCCGCGGACTCCCCGGTGACCCACCACGGCGAGGTGCGCAGCTCGTAGTGGAGGCTGGACGCCCGTCGGCGTACCCGCTCCACCGCCCGGTCGGTGATCTCCGCTAGGTCCACGGCCTCGAGAGTGACGGGCACCGGCTCGTCGCGGGCGAGCTCGACCAGGTCCCCGATGAGGGTGGTCAGCTCCTCGATCTGGAAGCGCACGTCCTCGAGCAGCTCGGCCCGGGCCTCCTCGGAGAGACCGCCTCGTCGATCGGCCTGGACGAGCAGGTCGAGGTTGGTGCGCAGCGAGGTGAGCGGCGTCCGCAGCTCGTGGCCCGCGTCGGCGACGAGCTGCCGCTGCCGGTCGCGAGAGGCGGACAGGGCGGCCAGCATCGCGTTGAACGCCGCGGCTAGTCGAGCGATCTCGTCGTTGCCCTCGAACGAGATCGGGTCCAGCTGCTCGGTGCGCGCGATCTCCTCGGCCGCGTCGGTCAGCCGCCGCACCGGCCGGAGTCCGTTGCGGGCGACGGCCATGCCCGCCAGGGTGGCGCCGAGCACGCCGGCCACGCCGAAGATCAGCAGCACCACCCCCAGCTTCCTCAGGGTCTGCTCGCTCGGTTCGAGCGACTGTGCCAGCACCAGGGCGACCCCGGGCTCGTTGGTGGGGACCGCGATCACCCGGTACCGCCCGTCCTCGGTCGGGATCGTCCGCAGCGAGAAGCGGTGCTGGCCCGCGGCGACCGCGACCTCCTGCTGGCCGAGGCGCACCGACTCCGACTGCCGGTCCACGGTGGAGATCTGTCCGTTCGCGTCGATGAAGCCGATCCGTACGTCGGCGGCGCCCAGCGTCCACGACGGGATCCGCTGCTGGGTGAGCACGCTCAGGGTGTTGGTCCGGGCAGCGGCGCTGGCGCGTTCCAGCAGGGACTCGTCGAGTGAGTTCATCATCTGCACGCGCACGGTCATGTACGCCGCGAGGGCCACGATGGCGACCGACAGGCCGACCGCCATGGTCGCCAGCAAGGTGACCCGGCTGGCGAGGGACCGCTTGTAGTGGAGGGCCGTCATCAGCCTTCCTTGAGCACGTAGCCGACGCCACGGACGGTATGGATCAGGCGCGGCTCGCCACCGGCCTCGGTCTTGCGGCGCAGGTACCCGACGTACACCTCCAGGGAGTTCCCGCTGGTGGGGAAGTCGTAACCCCACACCTCCTCGAGGATGAAGGAGCGGTCCAGCACGCGCCGGGGTCGCCGCAGGAACATCTCGAGAAGGGTGAACTCGGTCCTGGTCAGGTCGATGGTGCGATCGCTGCGACGTACCTCCCGGGTCGCCGGGTTGAGCGAAAGGTCGGCGAACGACAGCACGTCGCTGTCGGTGTCGTCCTCCGGCTGAGGGTGAGCGCGCCGCAGCAAGGCGCGGAGGCGGGCCAGCAGCTCCTCGAGCGCGAACGGCTTGGTCAGGTAGTCGTCGGCACCGGCGTCGAGGCCCTCCACGCGGTCGCCGACCGAGTCGCGGGCGGTGAGCACCAGGATGGGCAGGTCGTTGCCCGCCTGCCGCAGCGCCTTGGTGGTCTCGATGCCATCCAGCCGCGGCATCATCACGTCGATGACCAGCGCGTCCGGGACGGTCCCGCCGATGCTGGCGAGTGCCTCGGCGCCGTCGCTGGCCAGGGTGACGGCGTACCCGTTGAACTCCAGCGAGCGACGCAGCGACTCGCGCACCGATCGGTCGTCGTCGACGACGAGGACGCGCGGGGTCGAGCTGTCGCTGGTCGGAGTGCTGGAAGCCACAGACCCAGAGTGCCACTACGACCTGAGATGCGCCTTAGAGGTGGCCGGTCACAAAAGGGAGCGGGCGGCCTCCCCGGCCCGCTCGCCGTAGCCCCCACCGAACAGGCAGGCGTGCACCAGGAGCGGGAACAGCTGGTGCAGCCCGACTCGCTCTTCCCAGCCGTCGGCCAATGGCGCCTCCTCGCGGTAGGCGTCGAGGACGCGTTGCAGAAGCGGGACACCGAACAGCGAGAGCATCGCCAGATCCGTCTCGCGGTGCCCGCCGTACGCCGCGGGGTCCACCAGCCAGGCACGGCCATCCTGTCCCCAGACCACGTTGCCGGACCACAGGTCGCCGTGCAGCCGGGCCGGCGGTTCGTCGGCGCCCGCGAGGTCGGTGATCCGACGGACCACGGTCTCGACGTGGGTCGAGTCCCGCTCGCTGATCGCGGACCGGTCCCGGGCCAGCTTGAGGTAGGGCAAAATCCGGCGGGTCGCGAAGAACTCCGGCCAGCTCGGTGCTGTCCGGTTCGGCAGAGGCAGCGTCCCGATGTAGCCGTCCTCGCCGGACTCGGTGCCGAACGCCGGCGCCCCAGAGCGGTGGGTCCGGGCAAGCGCCCGGCCGAGGTCGGCGGCGGCGTCGGTCGTTGGGCGCCCAGGCTCGATCCACTCGAGGATCAGGCAGTCCGACTCGACGGCCAGGACCTCGGGTACGGCGACCTCGTCGGCGGACCGGAGCCAGCGCAGGCCGGCCGCCTCGACGGGGAAGAAGTCGGCCGGTGCGTTGGGACGGGTCTTGACCAGCGCAGAGCTGCCGTCGGAGAGCCGGACCCGGGTGCTGGTGCAGATGTCTCCGCCGGCGACCGGCGTCGTGGCGACCACGACCGCGCCGAGCAGCGTCTCGGCCCGGCCGGCGATGGTCCCCATCCTCGCCATGTCAGTCCCCGGCCAGCTCGTTCACCAGTGCAGCCACGAGCTTGGTGGCGGTCCGGTCGACCATCGCCAGGACGGTGTCGAACCCGTCGTCGCCGCCGTAGTAGGGGTCGGGGACGTCCCGGTCGTCGCCCGTCGCACGGGGATCGAAGTCACGGAACATCCGCAGCCGGACCTCGTGCCCGTCGGGCGCCTGCTCGCGGATGTCGGCGTGGTTGCTGCCGTCCATCGCCAGGATCAGGTCGCACTCGGTGAACCAGGAGCGGTCGAACTGTTGGCCGCGGTGCTCCGACCCGTCGTACCCGTGTGCAGTCAGCACGGCCGCCGCGCGACGGTCCATGGGCTCGCCCACGTGCCAGGGGCCGGTGCCGGAGCTGACCACCTCGACAAGGCTGTCCAGGCCCGCCTCACTCACCTTGGCGCTGAGTACCACCTCGGCGATCGGAGAGCGACAGATGTTGCCCAGGCAGACCAGGGCGATCCGGTAGGTGGAGCCGGACTCACGTGGCGGCGGGAGCATCTGCTCGGTGGGTCGCGAGGTCATCGGGTCAGTCCTTGTGCGCGAAGACGGCCTCGAGGAACCAGGTGGACACTGTCACGATGATGCCGCCCAGGACGGCGGTCCAGAACCCCTCGACGCTGAATCCGAGGTCGAACAGGCCGGAGACCCAGCTGGTCAGCATCAGCAGCAGGGCGTTGACGACCAGCAGGAAAAGGCCCAGCGTCAAGATGATGAACGGCAACGACAGCAGCTTGAGCACGGGGCCGACGACGGCGTTGATCACGCCGAAGATCAGGGCGACGAGCACCAGGGTGATCGCCTGGTCCGTCCTGGTGGCGCCGGTGAGCCGGATCCCGTCGAGCAGCCCGGTCGCGGCCGCGAGCGCGAGCGCATTGACGAGGACCCAGATCAGGAACTTCACGGAGCCGATACTGCCAGATGCTCGGCGACCGGGGGCAGCGCGACGGCCCGCGGTCGACATCAGGGACGCGTCGATCGCGGGCCGCCTGCACGTCGCTGCGTTATGGCACGCGGCCCCGGCAGAGCTGACGCCCTGCCGGGGCCGACGTGTTGCAGTACCCCCGGCCTGACTTCGTGACGGTCACCCGCTCGGACGGCGTACATCCCCCGTACGCCGCGAAGCGACGGGCTTGGGTGGTCTCGTATTCCCCCCAGGCGTACTGGTACGAAACCGGTCATGAAGTCGGGCGGTGCGACCAGAAACCCCTCCCTAGTCACCCTGCCCAAGTTGAATGATGGACCGGTGACAACGGAATGAGTAGTGGATTCCGGGTAAAACATCGCACTTCGACAGGGATGACCCACAAACGCCCCTAGGTCCGTAGCCCAACCGGACTACTAGGGTGTCCTAGTAGTTCGGGAAGTGCGGATTGTCCGAGCTCAGGCCAGGTGCGGCGGCTCGATCATCGCGGGGGCGCGGCGGGCGCTCTGCGCGAGCACGATGCCGGCGACGACCGCGACCCCACCGACGAGGGCGACCGCGTCCAGTCGTTCGAAGAACCAGATCCAGCCGAGCGCGCTGACACCGACCGGCTCGAGCATCGCGATCATGGTCACCGTGGTGGCGCGCAGATGCCGGAGCGCGAACAGCTCCACCGCGAACGGCACCACCGTGCCGAGGGTGATGATCCAGGTCAGCAGGGCCCACACCGGGGCGTCGTACCCGTCCAGCACTCCGAGCAGGGAGACCGACTTGCCGAGCAGGGCGGTGTCGAAGCCGGTCAGGGGGGACACCAGGTTCAGGGCGACCGAGGCAACCAGGAACGACCAGAGGATCACCCGGAGCGGGTCCAGGTTCGCCACGCCGTGCTCGCCGATGAGGAAGTACGTCGCGAAGCAGATGGCGGCACCGAAGCCGGCAAGGATGCCGATGGAGTCGAAGACGGCGCCCTTCCAGATCCCGGTGGCTGCCGCGAGGCCGAGCATGGCCAGGGCGAGGCCCACCCACATCCGGTTGCGCACCGCCTCGTTCTGGACGAAGCGTGCCCACAGCGCGACCAGGATGGGTGCCTGGTACTCCAGCAGCAGCGCCATCCCGACCGGCAGCCGGTCGATCGCCACGAAGTAGGTCCACTGCAGTGCCGCGACGCCGATGACTCCGTGCGCCACCACGAGCAGTCCCAGTCGACCGCTCGGAGGGCGTAGGGCGTCGCGGCGGTAGAGCACGGCCACCAGGAGCAGGATCACGAACGTCCCGGTCACCCGGATCGTGGTCAGCGAGACCGGGTCCACGCCCGCCCGCAGCGCCACCCGCGAGACACCCGCGTTGAGGATGAACATGGTGGCGCCGATGAGCACGAGCAGCAGACCGAGCGCCGGATTACGGGTGACCACCGCAGCATCGTAAGGGGTGAACCTAGGCAATGCTCCTGTCCGGCACGGACGTGAGATTGGCTAGGGTGAGCGGCATGACTTCATCACCGGCCGGGGCGCCCCAGGTCCGCCCCGCAATCGCGGACATCCCTGCCTACGTCCCCGGCAAGCCGCCGGCCGCGCGTGAGGGTGTGCAGACCTACAAGCTCTCCTCGAACGAGAACCCGTACCCGCCGCTGCCTGGGGTGCTGGAGGCGGCGACCGTCGCGGCCGCGACGATGAACCGCTACCCCGACATGGGGTGCACGGCGCTCTACGCGGCGCTGGCCGACAAGCTCGACGTGCCCGAGAGGCACCTGGCCGCGGGCGCCGGCTCCGTCGCGGTGCTCTACCACCTGCTGCAGGCTTTCTGCGAGGCCGGCGACGAGGTCGTCTACGCCTGGCGGTCGTTCGAGGCCTACCCGATCGCGGTCGCGGTGACTGGGGCGACGTCGGTGCGCGTGCCGCTGGACGCCGACGCGCGGCACGACCTGGATGCGATGGCGGCCGCGATCACCGACCGCACCAAGGTCGTGATCGTGTGCACCCCGAACAACCCCACCGGCCCGGCGGTCGGTCGCGCGGAGCTCGAGGCGTTCCTGGCCAAGGTGCCCCCGCACGTCGTGGTCGTCGTGGACGAGGCCTACCGCGAGTTCGTCCGGATCGACGACTCGGTGGATGCGGTCGACCTCTACCGCGACCGCGAGAACGTCGTGGTGATGCGCACCTTCGCCAAGGCCTACGGTCTGGCCGGCTTCCGCGTCGGCTACATGGTCGCCAAGGAGCCGATCGCTTCGGCGGTCCGCGCGTGCTCGCTGCCGTTCGGCGTCTCGGCCATCGCACAGGCGTCGGCGGTCGCCTCGCTCGAGCGCGAGCCGGATCTGCTCGAGCGTGTGCAGGCGCTCGTCGAGGAGCGGGGCCGCGTGGTGGGCGCGCTGCGCGAGCAGGGCTGGGACGTCCCCGACGCGCAGGGCAACTTCGTCTGGCTGGCGCTGGGCGACCGGACCGCCGAGTTCGCCGCCGCCGCGGAGCAGGCCGGGATCATGGTCCGGCCCTTCGCAGGTGAGGGCGCCCGCGTGAGCATCGGCGACTCGGCCGGCAACGACGTGTTCCTCTCCGTCGCCAAGGGCTTCACCAGCTAGCTCCCGCCGTACCGCCCTGCCCTGCCGCAGTAACCGTCCCGGCCCCCGGCGGGCCGCGAAACGGGCACGGCGCCCGAAAAGTCGGTTGGGGTTGTCAGGGGCAGCGGGTAGCCTGCTTCTTACGTGCCAGAAGCCTGGTCGTACGACGGGGGAGTCGCCCTGCCTCGTCGTGCCGCCGCACAACGAGGGGACTCCAACCGCCTGATGTCGTCGCCTGCGTCAGCACCTACGTCGACCCTGCCCACCGACCACCCGCCCGCCGGCGTGCACTCGCTCTGGCGGCTCCGCGGCTACCTCCGGCCGCACGTCACTGCACTGGTGATCATGCTGGGGACCGCGCTCGCAGGGGTCGGGGTCAGCCTGGCCATCCCGCTGGTCACCAAGGCGCTGATCGATGGCCCGATCGCCGACCGTGAGCTGGGACCGGTGCTGCCGCTCGGCCTGGTCGCGCTGGCACTCGGCGTCCTCGAGGCGCTGCTGATCTTCTGGCGCCGATGGGTTCAGTCGAACGCCGTGCTCGGCCTCGAGACGGAGGTCCGCCACGACCTCTACGCGCGACTGCAGCAGCTGCCGATGGCGTTCCACGGGCACTGGCAGTCCGGCCAGCTGCTGTCCCGGGTGACCACGGACCTCAGCAGCATCCGCCGGTTCGCCGGCTTCGGGCTGATCTTCCTGATCATCAACATCACCCAGCTGACTGTGGTCACCGCGGTGCTGCTGCACATGTACTGGCCGCTCGGCCTGGTCGTCGCGGCCGCAGCCGTCCCGATCGTCTACCTGTCGATGCGTTTCGAGAGGGCGTACGTCGTCGTCTCCCGCCGGGTCCAGGACGAGCAGGGCGACCTGGCCACGCTCGCCGAGGAGGGCGCGGTCGGCATCCGCGTCATCAAGTCCTTCGGACGCAGCCGGCACGTGTCGGAGAGGTACGACGAAGCGGCCCGCCAGCTCTACGACACCTCCATGGACAAGGTGCGGCTCTCGGCCCGGTTCTGGACGTTCCTGGAGATCATCCCGAACCTCGCGGTGCTGCTGGTGCTCCTGCTCGGTGCGCTGGGCGTTGGTCGCGGCGACCTGACGCCAGGCACCCTGGTCGCCTTCATCATCTTGATGCTCTCGCTGGTGTGGCCGGTCGCCGCGCTCGGCGTGATCCTCGCGATGGCTCAGGAGGCGATGACTGCCGCTGCCCGCGTGCTGGAGATCTTCGACACCGAGCCGGCGATCGTCTCCGGTGCCCGCGAGCTCGACCGGCCGCGAGGTCACCTGCGCTTCGAGCACGTCGACTTCGCCTTTCCCGACTCCGACGGTGAGCTGGTCCTGCGCGACGTGAATCTGGACGTCGCACCGGGCGAGACCGTCGCGGTGGTCGGCGCGACCGGCTCCGGCAAGACGACGCTGACCGCACTCGTGCCGCGGCTGTACGACGTCACCGCCGGCCGGGTCACCATCGACGGCGTCGACGTCCGCGACCTGACCCTGCCCAACCTTCGCCGGATCGTGGCGACCGCCTTCGAGGAGCCGACACTGTTCTCGATGAGCGCGCGGGAGAACCTGCTGCTCGGGCGCAGCGAGGCCAGCGACCAGGAGATCCAGGACGCCATCGACGTGGCCCAGGCCGGCTTCGTCCACGACCTGCCCTGGGGGCTGGACACCCGGATCGGGGAGCAGGGCATGGCTCTGTCCGGTGGCCAGCGGCAACGCCTCGCGCTGGCCCGGGCCGTCCTGGCCGAGCCGAAGATCCTGGTCCTCGACGACACGTTGTCCGCGCTCGACGTACACACCGAGAAGCTGGTGGAGGCCGCCCTGCGTCGGGTCCTGGCCAACGCCACCGGCATCGTCGTGGCCCACCGCGCGTCGACCGTGATGCTGGCCGACAAGGTCGCCCTGCTGCAGGACGGCACGATCACCCACGTCGGTGCGCACAGCGACCTGCTCGCCGAGGTTCCGGCCTACCGCGAGCTGCTCGCGGCCGAGGTCACCGACCCCGAGCTCCTCGAGGAGGTGTCCGCATGAGCGCGCCCACCCCCGGACCGGCGGTCGAGCCGCTCGAGGACGAGGCACGCCGGCTGGCGGCGCTGGAGCAGGAGAAGGGCTGGCGTGGCGTCGCCGCGGACGGCAACGCCGACGAGCTCACTGACGAGGTGTCCGGGCTGCTGCGCACTCGTAGCCGCCGGCTGCTCGCGGACCTGCTCCGCCCGCACCGGCGCTGGATCTACTTCCTGATCGCGATCGTGCTCGCGGAGAACGCCGCCCGGCTCTCCATCCCGTACCTCGTCAAGGAGGGCATCGACAGCGGCATCCCGCCGATCCGCACCGACGGCGACACCAGCGTGCTGTTCACCATCGTCGGTGTCGTGCTGCTCGCCATCGTGGTGCAGGCCGTCACCCGGCAGGCGTTCCTGCTGCTGTCGGGGCGCATCGGCCAGGACATGCTCTTCGAGCTGCGTCGCCGCGTGTTCCGCCACTTCCAGAAGCTGAGCCCGTCCTTCCACGACGAGTACACCTCCGGCCGGGTGATCTCCCGGCAGACCTCGGACGTCGACGCGATCTACGAGATGCTCGAGACCGGGTTCGACGGGCTCGTGACCGCGGTGCTGACGCTCGCCGGGACCGCCGTACTCCTCCTCGTCCTCGACGTGAAGCTCGGGCTGGTGGCCCTGCTGTGCTTCCCGTTCCTGCTGCTGCTCACCAACTGGTTCCGCAAGGAGTCCGCGAAGACCTACCGGGTGACCCGGGAGAAGGTCGCACTGGTGATCGTGCACTTCGTCGAGTCGATGGGCGGCATCCGCGCGGTGCAGGCGTTTCGCCGCGAGGACCGCAACCAGGAGATCTTCGACGACGTCAACGACCAGTACCGTCGCGCCAACCTGCGTGCCTTCCGCCTGGTCGCGCTGTTCATGCCCGGCATCAAGCTGATCGGGAACATCACCATCGCAGTGGTGCTGCTGTACGGCGCCTACCTCGCGTACGACGGTCAGGTCACCGTCGGCGTGCTCGCCGCGTTCCTGCTGTATCTGCGGCAGTTCTTCGAGCCGATGCAGGAGATCTCGCAGTTCTACAACACCTTCCAGTCGGCCTCGGCCGCGCTCGAGAAGCTGTCGGGCGTTCTCGAGGAGGAGCCGACCGTCGCCGAGCCGGTCACACCGACGCCGCTGGACAACGTCCGCGGTGAGGTGCGCTTCGACCGCGTCCGGTTCGAGTACGTCGACGGGGTGCCGGTCGTGCCCGACCTCGACCTCACCGTTCCCGCCGGCCAGACGATCGCGCTGGTCGGCACCACCGGCGCCGGCAAGACCACGATCGCCAAGCTGGTCTCGCGGTTCTACGACCCGGTCTCCGGGCGGGTGCTGCTCGACGGGGTGGATCTGCGTGAGCTCGATGAGCCCACCCTGCGTCGCTCGGTCGTGATGGTGACCCAGGAGAACTACATGTTCGGCGGGACGGTCGCGGACAACATCCGCTTCGGCCGGCCGACGGCGACCATGGACGAGGTGGTGGCCGCAGCGACAGCGATCGGGGCACACGAGTTCATCAGCGCCCTGCCCGACGGCTACGACACCGACGTCGCGAACCGCGGCGGGCGACTCTCCGCGGGGCAGCGACAGCTGGTCGCTTTCGCGCGGGCGTTCCTCGCCGACCCGGACGTGCTGATCCTGGACGAGGCGACCTCCTCGCTCGACGTATCGTCGGAGCGGTTGGTGCAGCGGGCGCTGCGGACGATCCTGGCCGACCGGACCGCGATCATCATCGCCCACCGGCTGTCCACGGTGGAGATCGCGGACCGGGTTCTCGTGCTGGAGCACGGACGGGTGGTCGAGGAGGGTGCGCCGGCTGATCTGGTCGAGGGTGGCGAAGGCCGGTTCTCCGACCTGCACGACGCCTGGCTCGCCTCCCTGGCCTGACCCGTTGAGCCGCGGGTTCTGCCGGGGTGAGCCGGGGATTCTGCCGAGTTGAGTGGGAGGGTGGGCCGGTGCGGATCGATCGCGAGACCCCTGCCGACGTCGCGGGGATCAGCAGGGTGCTCGCGGCAGCCTTCGCCGACGACGCCGGTGAGGTGCCGGCCGAGGTGGGCCTCGTCGACGCGCTCCGGGCCAGCGACGCCTGGCTGCCTCAGCTGTCGCTGGTCGCTCGCGACTCCGACGGCGAGTTGGTCGGCCACGTCCTCTGCACCCGGGGGTACGTCGATCGCTCGCCTGCCCTGGCGCTGGGGCCGGTCGCGGTCCATCCCAGGAGTCAAGGTCGCGGCTTCGGCTCGGCGCTGATGCATGCCGTGCTCGGAGCCGCTGACGCCTTGGCCGAGCCGCTCGTCGCGTGCCTGGGCGACCCGGCGTACTACACCCGCTTCGGCTTCGTGCCCAGCACGGACCTCGGGGTCACCCCGCCCGTCGAGCAGTGGCAGCCGCACTTCATGGTGCGCACGTTGGCGTCGTACGACCCCGCGGCCCGCGGACGGTTCGAGTACGCAGCCCCCTTCATGTCGAGCTGACCTCCTTGAACGGACGGCAGCCGCCCGCC
>JBFIWG010000001.1:0-28080 GCA_041606495.1 Nocardioidaceae bacterium | reverse complement strand
GTCACCGCGCAATCCGTGGTCGACGCCGCACTGCGCGGTGACCCCGCCGCTCGCCGGCTGGTCATTGAGTCCGCCCGGCTGGTCGGAGAGGCCCTGGCCCGCGTGGTGAACTTCTTCAACCCCTCCCTGATCCTGATCGGGGGCGGCGTGGCCTCGGCCGGGGATCTCTACCTAAGCCAGGTGCGCCTGGAGGTCCTCGGTCGGTCGCTGCCGCTGGCCACCAGGTCCCTCGAGATCTTGCAGTCCCCCCTGGCCGACTGCGCGGGCTTGCGCGGCGCCGCCTTCATGGTGGTCGACGAGCTGCTCTCCCCCGCCGGTCTGTCCCGAACCCATGACCAGCTGCTTACCGGCTGACCCGGGTCACCGAGGACATGGACCGATACGCGGTCTCGTGTGCACGCCGGCCGACCCGCGTTGGTTCAGCAAGGTCGATCGGACCGGTGAGCCTAGGTTCTCGGCCGGTCCTCTCCGGAGTGCGGTCTTCGATCGAGGGCAGCGTAACGGGCGTCGTCCTACTCGTAGGGCGGGACTATTCCCAGCGTCGCGGAGCCGTCCGAGGTACGCGTACGAGGTGTCCCTTTCCGCCGCTTAGGCCGTGACGCGTGACCGTCCGAGTTCGTGTCACGCCATGGCAGCAGTCGCAATGGGATCGCTGCCTTCGATACGCGGGAATAGTTGCGCAAATAGGAGCGGCCCTCACAGTAGTTGTGAGGGCCGCTCCGTCTACGTAGCGGGGGCAGGATTTGAACCTGCGACCTCTGGGTTATGAGCCCAGCGAGCTACCGAGCTGCTCCACCCCGCGTCGGTGAACCCAACACTACGGGACGGTCGCGGATCATTCCAAATCGAGCGCTGTGGCTCCCCTCACGTCTACGAGCTGCCGCCGCCGCTGGCCTGACCGCCGCCGTTGCCGCCGCCGCCTTGGCCGCCGCCCCCCTGGCCGCCGCCCCCCTGGCCGCCGCCGCCTTGGCCGCCGCCGCTCGGCGCCTCGGCAAGACCGGCGGCCTCGAGTGCCTGGGCGACCAGGTCGCGGGCCTCAGCCTGCGCGTCCGCGTAGCCCTGCAGGTCACCGGACTGGAGCGCACGCTCGGCCTCGGCGAACTTGTCCTCGGCCTGCTGCAGCAGCGCCGCGACGTCCCCGGTGACAGCTGGCCCGTCGCCGGGCTGGCTCGGCTCGCCACCGGGTGAGGTCGGCTCACCGATCACCGTCCCGACGTCGCCGCCGAGCACGTCCTCGAGCGCGCTCGACAGGGTCGGGCCGTAGCCGACGTCCTTGCCGAACGAGGTGAGCACGTAGCGCAGGACCGGGAAGGTGCCCTCACCGGACTCACGCAGGGTGTACAGCGGCTGCACGTACAGCAGGCCGTCGCCGACCGGCAGGGTGAGCAGGTTGCCGTACAACGCCTTGGAGTTCGTCCGCGTGAACGCCAGCAGCGCGTCCTGGATCTCCTGGTCGGCCGCGAACTGGTTCGCGATCTGCGACGGACCCGGGATCTGCGTGTTGCTGGGCAACCGCAGGATCCGGATCGTGCCGTAGTCCTCACGGGAGGCGTCAGCGTCGACCGAGATGAACGACGCCAGGTTCTGACGGTTCTGCGGCACGTAGACGCTGGTCAGCGAGAACACCGGCTCCGCGCCACCCGTGGGGGTGCGCACCGAGAGTCGGTACGGCGGCTGCGACTCGGTCTTGCTGGTCGGGTCCTCGGGGATCTTCCACTTGTCCGAGCCCTCGTAGAAGGTGCGCGGCTGCGTCACGTGGTACTCCGCGAGCAGGTGACGCTGCACCTTGAACAGGTCCTCGGGGTAGCGCATGTGCGAGCGCAGCTCCTCGGAGATCGACTCCTTCGGCTCCACGACGCCCGGGAACGCCGCCGACCAGGCCGCGAGGATCGGGTCGGTCTCGTCCCACTCGTAGAGCGTCACCGTGCCGTCGTACGCGTCCACCACGGCCTTGACCGAGTTGCGCATGTAGTTGATCTCGTCGGTCGGCAGCGTGGCGTACGCCGTGCGCGGCTGCAGCGAGTCCGAGGTCATGTCCTCGAGCGAGCGCTTCTCCGACAGCGGGTAGCTGTCGGTGGTGGTGTAGGCGTCGACGATCCAGACGACCTTGTCATCGACGATCGCCGGGTAGGAGTCGCCATCGACGGTCAGCCAGGGCGCGACCTTCTGCACCCGCAGCCGGGGCTCGCGGTCGTAGATGATCTTCGAGTTCTCGTTCACCCGGTTGGACAGGATGATGTTCGGCTCGCTGAACTTGATGGCGTACAGCAGCTTGTTGAAGAACCCACCGATCGGGACACCGGCCTCGCCCGAGTAGGTGTTGGTCTGCGGCGCACCACCGGGGCCCTCGCCCTCGGGGATGTCCAGCTCGACGTCACGCCCACCCTCGGTCTTGCCGACGATGGAGTACAGCGGGCTGAGCTCACCGAAGTAGATCCGCGGCTCGTAACCCTCGGCAAGGTCGCTGAGCTCGCCCCGAGGGGGCAGGTCCTGCTCGGCCCACTCCGGCTCGCCGTCGTTGGTGCTGACCTCGCCCTGCTCGTTGCGCTGGTTGCCGTAGGCCCCCACCACACCGAAGCCGTGGGTGTAGACGGTGTGCAGGTTGGCCCAGTTGCGCTGGGCCTCTGGCAGGCCGGCCTGGTTCAGCTCACGGACCGCCAGCACGATGTCCCGCATCTCACCGTTGACCGGGTAGCGGTCGACGTCGAGCACCTGCGGGACGGCGTAGTAACCACGCACCTGCTGCAGCTGCTCGAAGGTGTCCGAGACGACCGCCGGGTCGATCAAGCGGATGCCGGGGATGGACTGCGCATCGGCCTTGAGCTGTGCGGGGCTCAGCGTGCTGTTCGCGTTGTAGGCCGTGGTCTCCACGTCGTCGATCCCGTAGGCCTCACGTGTCGCCTCGATGTTCCGACCGATGTACGGCGCCTCCTTGTCCGGCTCCGACGGCTGGACCTGGAACTGCTGCACGACGCCGGGCCAAAGCACGCCGAGCAGGATCGCCGACAGCGCCAGCAGCGCGACGCCCACCGAAGGCAGCATCCAGGTGCGACGGAACACGTTGGCGAAGAAGAGCAGCGCACAGATCAGCGCGATGGCGGTCAGGATCTCCTTGGACGGCCTCACCGCATTGTCATCGGTGAACGTCATGCCGGTGATCAGGCCGCCGGTGTCGGTGGTCAGGTCGAAGCGGTCCAGCCAGTAGTCGATGGCCTTGAAGAGCACGAAGAGCCCGGCCAGCACGGAGATCTGCACCTGCGCAGCCCCGGAGAACTTGTCCCCCTGTGACTGGAGACGGATCCCGCCGAACACGTAGTGCACCAGACCGGCCGCGATCAGACCGAGCACGGCCATCGTCATCCCGAAGTTCACCAGGTAGTGCAGCCAGGGCAGATCGAAGACGTAGAACCCGGCGTCCTTCTGGAAGTACGGGTCCGACGTACCGAACTCACCGCCGTTGCGCCAGAGCAGGTACTCCCGCCACTTCCCGGCACCCGAGGCACCTGCGAAGAGGGCGAGGATGCCGGCGACGCCGATGACCAACCAGCGGCGCAGCGGCTCGACGACCTCGCGGTAGCGGTCCAGGCTGGCCTGCTCCACCGAGGCGGGCCGGAACAGCGGCCGGAACCGGTAGGCAAGGAACAAGTTCGCCGCCACGAACGCGCCCATGATCAGCCCGAAGACGATGAACAGGAGCACCCGCGTGCCGAGCATGGTGGTGAACACCGAGGAGTAGCCGACACTGCTGAACCACAGCCGGTCGGTCCAGACCCCGGTGAAGATCGAGGTGACGAAGAAGACCGCCACCAGCACGATCGCGGTGAACAGCAGGGCGCGGGAGCGCTGCGGCTGTGGTGCGGGCGCAGTGCGGGGCCGGGCCGGAGGTGGGTCGTCGAAGAAGCCGCTCACGATGTTTCCTTGATCTCTCTCACTGCTCGAGGGTGCTCAGTAACAACTCTAGAAGGGCAGGCACGAGGTCGGGGCTTTCCACGACGGACATATCGTCGTCATGGGACTTAAGCCGCAAGGCGCAGTACGTCGATCCGTCCCGTGTCGCGCCTGCGACGATGCGCACCTCTTGCCGCTCGGGATGGGACGCGGCGTACTGCTCAGCTGCACTCGCGTCGTGGGGAATCTGCTGGTCGGCGTCGGGCGGAAGGACGAGCCGCTCGACCACGGCGGCGCAGCCGAAGACCTCGGCCGGCCACATGATCTGCTCGAGAACCTGCTCCAGCGACCGGTCTGCGGGCATCTGGTCCTGCTCGACCGGGGTCAGCGATCCGGCCGCGGAGGCCTCGTCGAGTCCCATCGCCGCGGCCAGGGCCGGCTCACGGCTCAGCAGGTCCGAGGTGGGCACGAGGGCGTAGAGCCTGGCCGGCTGGTCCCAGCCGGCCTCGGCCGCGTGCGCCTCGATCTCACGGACAGCGGTCTGGAGCACCCTGTCCACCTCGGGGCTGTGCTCGTCGAGCATCGGTTCGCGTTCGACAGGGGTCATCGGCTCACTCACACCTCGGCAGCTCGGCGTTCTTGTCTGCGGCATAGGCCTCCAGCGCCTCCACGGCGCTGTGCATCGACTCGGCCTTGACCAGCTTGATCTCCTCCTCGTCGACACCGAGCGCCACTGCGGCGGCACAGTTGTCCGGAGGGACCAGGAAGAGCTCGGCGCCCGAGTCGGCCGCAGCGATGATCTTCTGTTGGATCCCCCCAATTGGACCAACGCTTCCGTCGGGGTCAATGGTTCCCGTCCCGGCCACGGCGACGCCGTTGGTCAGCGCCCCCGGGGTGAGGGTGTCGTACACCGCGAGGGAGAAGATCAGCCCGGCGCTCGGTCCGCCGATGTCGTCGCTGATGTTGACCGACACGTCGAACGGGAACTCGTAGCCGCCGCCCACGACGACGCCGGCGACCGCTTTGTCGGGGTCGTCCTTGGCGCGACCGGTCGTCACCGTGACCGTCTTGGTGGTCGAGCCGCGACGGACCAGGAAGTCGACGTCGTTGCCGACACCCACCGCCTGCACCGCCTTGGCCACGGCCGCGGAGTCCTCAGGCTCGGTGCCGTTCACGCGCAGGATCTGGTCCCGCACCTCGAGCTTGCCCTCCGCGGGTGAGCCCTTCGAGACAGCGAGCACCTCGGTGACCAGCGGCAGCTCGTAGCCGAGCTCGCTCAGTGCCGCGGCAATCGCAGTGTCCTGGGAGCTCACCATCTGCACGCTGCTCTCGGTGCGCACGTCCTCGACGGTCTGGTCCGGTGAGTAGATGACGTCGCGCGGGTAGAGCGCCTTGCTGCGGTCGAACCACGCGGTCAGCGCCTCGGCCAGGCTCAGCTGACGGGACGGACCGGTCACGGAGACGGTGGTCAGCTCCAGCCGCCCGTCGGTCGGGTAACGCTCGGCGCCGTCGACCTGGACGATCTCCTCACCCTTGCGCTCGGCGAGCACGTCGAGGGTCGGCCCGGGGCTCATCGTGACGTACGGAACCGGGAGAAAAGCGGCCACAGTGAACAGAACCACCAGCAGGATGCTGGCGATGATGCTCGACACGGTGCGGCGACTCATGCCGCAACCCTCTCACCTGAGCGCAACTAGGCGGAGCGACGGGTGGAATTCGCCGGCGGTGAGACGGGGGTACGACGCGAGGGGCGTACGGCGATGCCGGTGCTGCGGTCACGCACGACCCCGACCCTGGTTCGCGCGGCCCCGGGATGCTCCTTGCTGATGGCCTCGGCGAACCTTGCGTACGCCGCCTCTGAGCGGTCGGCCTCCTCGCGCTGCGGTCGACCGGCCCACGACGCCCAGACCATCATCACGATGGTCACCACGCCGGTCGGCACCAGCCACGCCAGGATCTCCACATGCCAAGGCTAGGGCCGGGCGCAGCCGATCACGTGCAGCAACACGACGCGATCAGGGGGTGCCGACCCACTCGTCCGTGCCATCGGCGAACAGCTGGTGCTTCCAGATCGGCACGGTCTGCTTCAGCCGGTCGATGAGTGCACGTGAGGCGTCGAACGCCTCGCCGC
Organism: Nocardioidaceae bacterium; assembly: GCA_041606495.1. Taxonomy (GTDB): domain Bacteria; phylum Actinomycetota; class Actinomycetes; order Propionibacteriales; family Nocardioidaceae; genus Nocardioides_C. Next base: position 22,061 of record JBFIWG010000001.1, on the reverse strand, counting down.
GGTGCGCGGCAGCGGTCGCGACCACGACGGCTGCCTCTCCGATGGCCAGCTTGCCGACCCGGTGGACCACGGCGACCGCCAGCACGTCGTACTCCTTGGCCACCTCTTCGGCGACGGCCTGCATCTGGGTCAGCGCGGTCGGGTGCGCGGAGTACTCCAGACCGGTGACGGCCTTGTTCTCGTCGTGGTCGCGGACCGTGCCGACGAAGAGCGTGAGCCCGCCGGCGGCGGCGTCGTCCAGCGATGCGAGCACCTCGGTGACGTCGAGCGGGGCCTCGCGGATGTCGACGAGTCGTACGACGGGACTGGCGTTGGTCACACCACCGAGACTAGAGGGTTGCGCGGCGAGTAGTTTGGGGGCATGACGAACAACCCCGGCGACCGTCCCGACGACGAGAACAACCCGTTCAAGGGAACGCCGTTCGAGCAGCTCTTCGCGGCGTTCGGCGGTTCCGGTGCCGGCGGCGCGGGGAGCACCCCGGGCATGCCGGACCTGTCCATGCTGATGAGCCAGATGCAGGCCATGATGGCGCCCTACGAGGGCTCCGTGAACTGGAACCTCGCCAAGGACGTGGCGCGCAAGACCGTGGCGCAGGAGCCCGATCCCTCCCCCGGCGAGAAGGACCGCAGTGACGTCGCGGACGCGCTGCGGCTGGCCGACCACTGGCTCGACCAGGTCACCGACCTGCCCTCCGGCATCAACACCTCCGCGGTGTGGAGTCGTGCGGAGTGGGTCGAGCAGACGATCGACGTGTGGCGTCGGCTGGTGGAGCCGGTGGCCGAGCACGTCGTGTCCGCGATGGGCGACGCCCTGCCCGAGGAGGCCAAGTCGATGGCCGGCCCGCTGATGGGCATGATGAGCAAGGCCGGTGGCGCGATGTTCGGCACCCAGGTCGGCCAGGCCCTCGGCGGCCTCGCCAGCGAGGTGCTGACCGCCTCCGACATCGGCCTGCCGCTCGGCCCCGAAGGCAAGGCGGCGCTGCTGCCGGCCAACGTGCGCAAGTTCGCCGAAGGCCTCGACGTCAGCGAGGAGGACGTGTTCCTGTACCTCGCGCTGCGCGAGGCCGCACACCAGCGACTCTTCGCGCACGTCCCCTGGTTGAGGGCACACCTGCTCTCCGCGGTGGAGGACTACGGCCGAGGCACCACGATCGACGTGTCCAAGATCGAGTCCTCCCTTGCCGACCTCGACCCGATGAACCCTGCCGGCATCCAGGAGGCGCTCGAGGGCGGCCTCTTCGAGCCGGAGAAGACCCCCGCGCAGAAGGCCGCGCTCGTCCGGCTCGAGACCACGCTCGCCCTCGTCGAGGGTTGGGTGGACGAGGTCGTCGGACAGGCCACCGAGTCTCGGATGCCGAGCGCATCGAAGATGCAGGAGGCGGTCCGACGTCGTCGTGCCGCGGGTGGGCCGGCCGAGTCGACGTTCGCGTCCCTCGTGGGCCTCGAGCTGCGGCCGCGCCGGCTGCGCGACGCCTCCGCACTGTGGGGCTCGCTGCGCTCCCGTCAGGGCCAGCAGGGCCGGGACGCCGTCTGGTCGCACCCCGACCTGCTGCCGACGCCGGCCGATCTCGACGACCCGCTCGGCTTCCGCGAGCACACCGAGGAGCCGGAGGCGCTCACCGACGCCGAGTTCGACGCCGCACTGGCGGACCTGCTCGACAGTGAGGGTGAGGGACCCGGCCAGGGACCGGACGATTCGGCGGACGACCCGGCGGACGACGACAAGCAGTGACCCCCTCGCCAGTGACGTCGCTGCACAGCGACGCGCTCTCGGTGCTGCGCGCCTGGAGCACGCCGTCGGCACAGCAGGACGAGGTACGCCGCAGCTACGTCCGGCACCTCGAGGCCGAGCCCGATGGCATGTGGCGCGACTGCTACCCCGACCACATCACCGCCAGCACGCTGATCCTCTCTGCCGACGCTGGACAGGTGCTGCTCACCCTGCATGCCAAGGCGAAGGCGTGGTTCCAGATGGGCGGGCACTGCGAGGAGCACGACCGGACGCTGGCAGGTGCGGCCTTGCGTGAGGCGGTCGAGGAGTCCGGCGTACCCGACCTGGAGATCGACCCGGAGCCGGTCCAGCTGAACACGCACAGCGTGCCGTTCTGCGACTCGCGCGGCGGCGTCCGGCATCTCGACGTCAGGTTCGTGGCCGTCGCGCCGGAAGGGGCCGAGCACTCGGCCAGCGCGGAGTCGTTGGACGTGGCCTGGTGGCCGGTGCACGACCTGCCCACGCAGGAGCCGAACCTGGTCGAGCTGGTGCGGCTGGCCCGCGCCAGGCTCGGAGCGAGCGCGGTCTAGTCGGTCAGCTCGTCGGCGGCGCGCATCGCTGCGGCGCCTTCCTCCGAGCAGTCCGGAGGCTCTGCGTTGATGCCCATGTGCGAGGCCGCGGCCACGCCTTCGAGGAACCCCTTGGCGCGCTCGGCCTTGGGGTAGCGGTCCACCCAGCCCCAGAACTCAGGACTGTGGCCGGCCTCGATCAGATGCGCCAGCTCGTGGACGAGCACGTAGTCGATCACCCAGGCGGGCATCCCCTGCAGCCGACGCGACAGCCGGATCGACCGGTCGCTCGGCGTGCACGAACCCCACCGGCTGTTCTGGTTGTCGACCCAGCGCACCGTCTCAGGTCGGGCCAGGCCCCCGAGGTACCGGTCGCTGAGCTCGACCGCGCGCCGCTTCAGCCCCGCATCGCTGGGCCGCCGACGCTTCTCCGAGCGCTCCAGCCGCTTCAGCATGGTGGACACCCACTCCTGCTCCTCAGCGCGGGAGAGCCGGGCCGGGATCATCACGATCACCTTGTCGTCCTCGCGGTACGCCGCGACGGTACGACGGCGGCGACGACTGCGACGTACCTCGACGGTGGGCCCCCCGGACTCGGGGGTGGCGGTGGCCATATCCGCACGTTACCCGCTGGACCAGCCCAGCAGCCGGTCGACGTCCCACGTGTTCACGACCCGTTCGGCCGGTACCCCGAGCTCGATGGCCCGGGCGCAACCGTGGTCGAGGAAGTCCAGCTGCCCCGGCGCGTGGGCGTCGCTGTCGATGGAGAAGAGGCAGCCGATCTCCAGCGCGAGCTCGATCAGCTCGCTGGGCGGGTCCCGTCGTTCGGGCCGGGAGTTGATCTCCACCGCGGTGTCGTGCTCGGCACAGGCTTCGAAGACCGCCCGCGCGTCGAACCGGCTCTGCGGACGGGTTCCGCGACTCCCGGTGACCAGCCGACCCGTGCAGTGGCCGAGCACGTCCGTGCGGGGGTGGGAGACGGCGCTGACCATCCGCCGGGTCATTGCGTCCGGCTCCATCTTCAGCTTCGAGTGGACCGAGGCGACGACGACGTCGAGCTTCCCGAGCATCTCATCGGTCTGGTCGAGCGCACCGTCGTCGAGGATGTCGACCTCGATCCCCCGCAGCAGCCGGAACTCACCGTTCAGGTGCGCGTTCACCGCGTCCACGACCTCGAGCTGCTTGGTCAGCCGCTCGACGGAGAGCCCGTTGGCGACGGTCAGCCGCGGCGAGTGGTCGGTCAGCGCGAGGTACTTGTGTCCCAGCTCGATCGCGGTGAACACCATCTCCTCGATCGGTGAACCCCCGTCGGACCAGTCCGAGTGGCTGTGCAGATCGCCCTGCAGCTTGGCGCGCAGCTCCTCGCCCCCGGTGGCCAGCGGCCCCTCCGCCTCCTGCTCCAGCCGGGCCAGGTAGTCAGGCATTTCACCGGCCAGGACCGCGGCGACGACCTTCGCAGAGGACGAGCCGATCCCGGGGAGGTCGGTCAGGGTGCCCTGCTCGTGGCGGTCCCTGAGCTCATCGGGGTCGACGGTCAGGACGGAGGCCGCGGCGGTCCGGAACGCCTTGACCTTGAAGGTCTCCGCACGGCCCCGCTCCAGAAGGAACGCGATCCGGCGCAGCGCAACGACCGGGTCGGTTACCGGATTCGGCCCTTGCACACCACTCACAGCTCGAACTTTCTTCTGTCCACAGCGCGGTCCCTCTCATTGTGGCTGGTCAGCGACATGTCAGCAGAACCCCCGGGCGTGTCCCCCACAACCTTGTCCCCGGCCCACCTCGGCGCGCTCCACAAGCTCTTCCCCAACGTCCACACTTTGTCCCCAGGGTTATCCACAGGGGTGGATGAGATGACGTTGACCGGGGTCGGCGGCACACCTAGGTTGGTCCGCGGATGAGGCCCTCGGCTGACTCGGTACGGCGTTCGCAAGGGGAAGGCAAACGGCGCACCGGGCAAGCAGGGGGCCTCTCTGCACGCCCGGGGGCCCGTCGCTCGGGACATGGTCGCCGAGCCTCACCACAGCAGGTCACGCTGACCTGTTACGACACCCGCCGGCAGGCTCGACGGACCACAACGGGTCAGCGTGCACTGTTACGGTCAGCGCTCCGACGTACGCCGCTGCCGCCCGACGCTCAGCGGCCGACGAAACGGGGAGCCCGCTTCGCCTTGGCGGCCGCGATGCCCTCCTGCAGGTCCGCCGTTGCCAGCGTGATCGGCTGCGCCAGCGCCTCCCACTGGATCGCCGACTCGAGGTCCCGGTGGCCGCCATCGCGGAGGGCCAGGGTGGTGTACCTGCTGGGGATCGGCGCGCTCGCCGCGATCCCGGAGGCCACACCCAGCACCGAGTCGAGGAAGCCCTCGTCCTCGAATACCCCCGAGACCATGCCCAGGCGCAGCGACTCCTCCGCGTCGACCACCCGCCCCGTCAGGAGCAGGTCGCGTGCGTGCGCCGGACCGACGACGTCCGGGAGCAGATACGTCGCCGCCATCCCCGGGTGCATGCCGAGCTTCACGAACGGTACGCCGAGCCGGGCCGACGTCGCGGCGTACCTCAGGTCGCAAGCCAGCGCGACGCACAGCCCGGCCCCGATCGCGGCTCCGTTCACCGCGGCGATGGTCGGCACCTCCAGCTTCCGGATCGAGAGCCAGGCCCGGTAGAACGCAATCATCCGGGTCCGCAGCCGGTCGACGCCGGCATCCGGCTCGCTGGCGATCCAGCTGGTGTCGCCGCCGGAGCAGAAGGCCGTTCCCGAACCAGTGACCACGACCGCACGCAGGTCAGGATCAACGGAGAGGTCGTCGATCGCTGCTACCCACGAGGAAGTCATCTCCTCCGACATCGCGTTGCGCTGGTCGGGGTTGTCGAGGGTCAGGACGGCGACGCCGTCGTCGGTCCGGTCTACACGAAGATGCGAGGAGTCAGCCATGCGCCGGAGACTACCGACCGTCGAGGCTGCCGAGGCCACAGTGAGACGTGGATCGCACGGCAGGAGAACCGTCTCGGACAAAAAGGGTAAAACGGGCAAAGTTTCGGGCCTCTGAGCGTGAAAACCCGTCCAAACGAGCGGCGCCTGCGTGAAATGGACCGCGATCCTGACGTAGTCTGCGGGACGGCCGTTAGAAACGGCGGCCCCGGCGGGTCTTCCCTACCAAGATCCCCCGCCGCGACGACCAGTACGAAAATTAGGCAAGGAGGCCGTCATGGCGGAGACCTGGAGCGGCGAGTTCTACTGCGTGAAGTGCAAGGAGAAGCGCCAGGCTGATGGCGAGGTCAAGGTGAACGACAAGGGCACCCGCATGGCCAAGGCCGTGTGCCCCGTCTGTGGCACCAACCTGAACCGCATCCTCGGCAAGGCCTGAGCGAGCGCTTCACAGCACCAGCTGACGCGAGCAGCGGGGTCTCCACATCGGAGACCCCGCTGCTCTGTGTTTCGGCACCTGTGGACCGACCCCGACGTGCCGCCGCGAAGTCGTGCAGGCTGCCTGCATGCGCCCGATCCTCCGCCCCGGCACCCACGTCCTGCGTCGCAGCGCCACCGAGCTTCAGGTCGGGCTGGACCCACGCCACGCCGTGGTGCTCCCCGACGAGCCGACGGTCCGGTCCCTCCTCGCCGGGCTGGCGACCGCCGCCGAGCTTGACCAGCCCTCCCCGACCCTGGACCTGCTCGCCGCCCATGACCTGGTGCTCGACTCCGGCTCGTTGCTCCCCCTCATCCCCTCCGGTACGACGGACAGCCGGCCCGTCACACGTCACGACGTCGCCGCGCTCGCCCGCGCCGCCGGTGACGACGCGCCCGTGCTGCTTCAGGCGCGGACGAGCGCCCGGGTCACGGTGGCCACGTTCGGCCAGCACGGCTCCCGTCTCGCCGCGGACCTACGCACCCTCCTGGCCGGCGCCGGCATCGGCCTGACCGCAGCCGAGGGTGACCGGGGCAGGACGGACCAACCGATCGTCCTGGCGGGTGTCGGTGAGCCACACCGCGAGCTGCTCGACCCAGCCATGCGCGACAGCACGCCCTACCTCTTGGTGCGCATCGTCGAAGGCAGTGCGACGGTCGGCCCGTTCGTCGTACCCGGCCGGACGGCCTGTCTCAGGTGCCTGGACGCTCACCAGTCTGCGGCGGACCCGGCCTGGCCGTTGCTGGTCGAGCAGTACGCCTCGACCGAGGGCCGGGACCGCCCCGACGGGTCCCCGGAGCCGGTGGACAGCCTCGTGACAGCGCTGGCGCTCGCCTGGGCCGCGCGGGACCTGGTGTCCTTCACCGAGGGCCGCCGACCGTCGAGCTGGTCGACGACGATCCGCTTCGACCCGCACCTCGTCTCGCTGGAGCACCAGACCTGGTTGAGACATCCTGCTTGTGGCTGTGCATGGGGGTAGGCCACGCACACTTGGCCCTCTCGGCCACAATGAGAACCATGACTGACCTGCCGCGCAAGGCCGCTGCGCGCACCGCACGCCTCGCGGCACTCCCCCTCGGCTTCGCCGGTCGCACCGCCGTGGGCATGGGCAAGCGACTGGGCGGGGCGCCGGCCGAGGCAGTGATGACCGACGTCCAGCAGCGGACCGCCGAGCAGCTCTTCCGCACGCTCGGTGAGCTGAAGGGCGGGGCGATGAAGATGGGGCAGGCGCTGTCGATCATGGAGTCGGCGCTGCCCGAGGAGCTCGCGGCGCCGTACCGTGCGCACCTGACCAAGCTGCAGGACTCGGCGCCGCCGATGTCCGCGGCGACCGTGCACAACGTGCTGGCCCACGAGCTCGGCCCGTCTTGGCGCAGCCAGCTCGTCGAGTTCGACGACAACCCCGCGGCGGCGGCCTCGATCGGGCAGGTCCACCGGGGCAGGTGGAACGACGGCCGCGAGGTCGCCATCAAGATCCAGTACCCAGGCGCTGCGGAGGCGCTCCAGGCCGACCTTCGTCAGATAGGTCGACTGGCCCGCACCTTTGGCGGGGTCGTCCCGGGCGTCGACATCAAGCCGCTGGTCGCCGAGATGCAGGCGCGGGTGGCCGAGGAGCTCGACTACCACCTGGAGGCCGAGGCGCAGCAGGCTTTCGCCGAAGAGTTCGAGAACGACCCCGACTTCCTGATCCCGCACGTGGTCGCCAACACCGACAAGGTGCTGGTCTCGGAGTGGGTCGAGAGCCGCTCCTCCCTGGCGCGGTTGATCGCCGAGGGGACGCAGGAGGAGCGCGACCACTACGGCGAGCTCTACGTCCGGTTCCTGTTCTCCGGTCCCGCACGGACCGGGATGCTGCACGCCGACCCGCACCCGGGGAACTTCCGGGTGCTGCCGACCGCCGACGGCAGCATGGGCGGCATCGGGATCGTCGACTTCGGCGCGGTAGCCCGGCTTCCTGAGGGCGAGCTGCCGCGCTCCATCGGCAGCCTGATGCGCATCGCCATGCTCGACGACTACACCGAGGTGCTCGCGCACCTTCGTTCCGAGGGGTTCGTCAAGCCGCGGATCAAGGTCGACCCGGACGAGCTGCGGGAGTACCTGAGCCCGTTCATCGAGCCGGCACGGCGGGAGACGTTCCGGTTCTCCCGGCAGTGGATGCGTGAGCAGTTCCAGCGGTTGAACGACCCGCGCGAGCCCAACTACACCCTGACCCTGAAGCTGAACCTGCCCGCGTCGTACCTGCTGATCCACCGGGTCTGGCTCGGCGGCATCGGAGTCATGTCACAGCTCGAGGCGTCGGCGCCCTTCCGGCAGATCCTCACCGAGTCGCTGCCGGGGTTCGCCGAGTAGGCGCGGGCTACCACCACTCGCTGTCGAGCTTGGACTCGATGGCCCGCAGGTGCTCGCGGGAGCACCGCTCACAGAACAGCTTGGAACGGCCGTTCTCGACCGACGTGGTCCAGGTCAGCGGGGTCTCCTCGCCGGGGGCGGTCGCACCGCAGAAGTCACAGGTCGCTGGCACGCCTCCCACCCTACGCACGAAAAGGCCGGGCTCCCGGCAGCGATTCCGCTACCGGGAGCCCGGCCTTCGTTTCCCGTGCCCTTGGATCAGGCGAAGGACTCCGCTCGGTCAGAGCGAACGCGCAAGCGCCAGACGCGCCTGCAGGGCTGCGCGCTCCGCACGACGGGACAACCGCCGGGCCCGCGCGACCTGGTGACCACGTCGCAGGTTCTGCGCCTCTCCCAGGCGCGAGGATATGTGCGCACGTGCCAAGTCTTCATTCAATAGGTTCATCTTCTTGCTCCGGTTCGGGATGAGGTTCATGGGAACTGGTGTCTCTCTGTTAGTGCCGGTGCCGAGCCCGCTGTGAGGCCACGACTTCTCTGGTGGTCTGTTACAGCGGACGGGCGAGCACGAGTCGCGCCTGCAGGGCTGCGCGCTCCGCGCGGCGGGTCTTCCGCCGAGCGAGGACGAGCTGGTGCCCACGCCGCAGGTGGCGCGCCTCTCCCAGGCGCTCGGACATCTGCGCCCGGGCCAGGTCGGGATCAAGGAAGTTCATGAGTTTCTCCGGTTCGGTTCGTGATCTGGATCGTGCTGGAACTGGGTAGTGCAGCGAGAGCGGGGGTCAGGCCGCCACCTCGTTCTTGCGCGGACGCCCACGGGGCCGCTTTCGGGGGATCACCACTCCCTGAAGGAACAGCTCACCGCCCCAGACGCCCCACGGCTCTCGACGTTCGAGAGCCCCGGCAAGGCACTCCGTGCGGACGGGGCATCCCACGCACAGGGCCTTGGCGAGCTCGACGTCGGTCGGGGTCTCGGCGAAGAACAGCTCGGGGTCGTTCACCCGACAGGGCAGCTGGTCCTCGTCGACCTGGACGTCGACCGCGCGTTTGTCGAGGACGCTGATACTCATGTGTCACCTCCTTGTGACCTGATCACTTGTGGTTCTGGGAAACAAAAAGACCGCGGATCCCGGGGTACGGGTTCCGCGGCCTGGAGGCTGCCGATCTGTGGACACACTAGATCGGTGGACTCCAGGCAGAGGTACCCGGGAAGGCGCCCTTGACGACGGCCCCATCCGTGATGCGGGTGTAACCGCACCAGGCGTTGACGTCCTCGAGACGACCCTTCGCAACGGCCACGGCCGACACTCCACCCATGACCGGGAGGGCGCGCACGGACGCAACGGCGGCGTGGCCGGAAATGGGCATGCCGAACTCGGCCTGCTGGCTGAGGGAGACGTTGAACTTGATCACTGCGAGCACCTCCTTCGATGCGTTGGGCGCGGGCCTTGTCAGGGCCGTCGTGCGCGAGTTGTCGTGCGGGTGACAGAAAGGTACAACGACAGTCCTGTAAGCGGCAAACGTTTTTTTGGGTATTTCTTCAAAAACTTCTGCGGCGAGACTCTGAAGTCCCGGAAGAACTACGCAGATTCACCCGCGACAAGCTCCAAAACGTCGTCGCCGTACTTGTCGAGCTTGGTCTTGCCGATCCCCGCGATCCGCAGCAGTGCCTGGGAGTCCGTCGGCTTCACCTCGGCGATCGCCTGCAGGGTCAGGTCGGTGAAGACGACGTACGCCGGGACCTTCTCCTCCCCTGCCCGCTCGACTCGCCAGGCCCTGAGTCGCTCGAACAGCTCCTCGTCGTACGTCGCCGGGCAGTCCTCGCAGCGCCCCACCTTGCGCTCGGCGGTCGAGCTCAGCGGCGCGTTGCACACGCGGCAGTGGGCGACGCCCTTCTTCTTGCGGGACCGGGCCTGCCGCTCTTCCTCCTGGCGGTCCGAGCGGACCTGCGGCCGCAGTCCGACGAGGAACCTCGAGGGCTTGCGTGAGGACCGTCCCCCCGGCTGCCGGGCGACCGCCCAGGAGATCGAGAGCCGCTGCCGGGCACGGGTCATGCCGACGTAGAGCAGGCGGCGCTCCTCCTCGACGGCGGCCGGGCCCTCGGCGTAGATGATGGGCATCGCACCCTCGTGCATGCCGCACAGGAACACGGCGTCCCACTCCAGACCCTTGGCGGCGTGCAGCGTCGCCAGGGTCACGCCCTCGGCCACGGGGGCGTGCTGCTCGGCCGCCCGCCGGTCGAGGTCGTCGACGAAGTCGCCGAGCGTCGCCTCGGTATTCGCGGTGGCGAAGTCCTGCGCCTGCGAGACGATCGCCTGGAGCGACTCCCAGCGGTCCCGCACGTTGCCCCGGCCGGTGGGGGCCTTCTCGGTCCACTCCATGCCGGCGAGCACCGCCTTGACGTCGGCGACCAGGCCGTCGCCGGAGCCGTCGGCCCCGCGCGCGTTCCCGCGAAGCAGGGTGACTGCCTTGCGAACCTCGGGGCGGTCGAAGAAGCGGGCCGCGCCGCGCACCACGTAGGGAATGCCGCGGGCCGCGAGAGCCTCCTCGAACGCCTCGGACTGCGCGTTGATCCGGAACAGGACGGCAACCTCGCGCATCGGCATGCCGGCGTTCTTGAGCTTCAGGATCTCCGCGGCGACCGCCTCCGCCTCCGCGACCTCGTCGGTGTGCTCTGCATAGGCGACCTCCGGGCCGGAGTCCTGCTGCGCCTTGAGCTGGACCCCTGCGCTGCTCGTCCCGCCGAGCAGCTGGTTCGCCGCGGTCACTACCTGCGGGGTGGAGCGGTAGTTGCGGACCAGCTCCATCGAGGCGGTGCCTGGGTGCCGCTTCGGGAAGTCACGCAGATAGTCGGCACTGGCGCCGGCGAACGAGTAGATCGTCTGGGCCGGGTCGCCCACGACGCACAGGTCGTTGCGCCCGCCCAGCCAGAGCTCGAGCAATGACGCCTGGATCGGGCTGACGTCCTGGAACTCGTCCACCACGAACCAGCGGTACTGCCTCCGCACCTCTGCCGCGACGCGCTCGTCCTCGGCCAGGAGGGCTGCCGCGCAGAGCAGAACGTCCTCCATGTCCATCCGACCCTGGTCGCGCTTGACTTCCTCGTAGGCGGCGAACACGCGCCCCACGGTCGCCGGGTCCTGGTTGTTGACGCTCCGGCCGCGTGCGGTGGCGACCCGGGCGTAGTCGTCGGGGCGGACGTTGCTGACCTTGGCCCACTCCACCTCGCTGGCCAGGTCCCGCAGCGTGGCCTGGTCGACGTCGACCCGGTTGCGGCGGGCGGCGTTGCCGAGCATCGCGAGCTTGGACTCGGTGAGAACGGGCAGCTCACCGCCGTACACCCGGGGCCAGAAGTACCTCGCCTGTCGCAGGGCGGCGGAGTGGAACGTGCGAGCCTGGACACCGCCGGCGCCGAGGCCGCGCAGACGGGTGCGCATCTCCCCCGCGGCCCGGGTCGTGAACGTGACCGCGAGCACCTCGGTCGGGTTGTAGACGCCCGTGGCGACGCCGTAGGCGATCCGGTGCGTGATCGCCCGGGTCTTCCCGGTGCCGGCGCCGGCGAGCACGCGGACCGGTCCGCGCAGGGCGAGGGCCACCTCACGCTGTTCGGGGTCGAGGGCCTCGAGCAGCTGCTCGGCGGATCCGCTGCCCGTCAGGTGCGGCGCGTCCATTGGGAACAAACTCCTCGACTCGGGTGTTCTGACTGATATGGCGCGACTACTTCGTAGCCGTCCATTCGCCAGCACAGCCTAGACGCCGGGAAGGACATTCATGTCTGCCAGTTCAGCCGCCGACGCTCGCGCCGAGGCCTCGGTCACGATGTACTCCACCCAGTGGTGCGGGTACTGCCACCGACTGAGGAGCCAGATGGACCGCGAGGGCATCAGCTACGAGGTGGTCGACATCGAGCGCGTCCCGGACGCAGCCTTCATCGTCGAGCAGGTCAACGGCGGCAACCAGACGGTGCCGACCCTTGTCTACTCCGACGGTTCCGCGCACACCAACCCCTCCGTCGCGCAGGTAAAGGCCAAGCTCGCCGCCCTCAACTGACCCCTCCGTTGAGCCGCGGGTTCTGCCGGGTTGAGCCGCGGGTTCTGCCGGGTTGAGCGGCGGGTTCTGCCCGCCTACCAGTGGCCGGGCAGCGGTTCGCCGTACCACGCCTCGACGAGCGAGTGCGAGATGGAGATGCCGCCGGGCAGGACCAGCGTCCCGGCCTCCACCGCTTCGCGCACCTCGTCACGGGTGAACCAGCGTGCGTCGCTGATCTCCTCGTTGTCCACGTCGATGTCCGTGGTGAGCGCGCGGGCGAAGAAGCCGATCATCAGGCTCGCGGGGAACGGCCAGGGCTGGTTCCCGAAGTAGGTCACCTCGGTGACCTCCACGCCGACCTCCTCCGCAACCTCGCGTACGACGGCCTGCTCCAACGACTCACCGGGGTCGACGAACCCGGCCAGGGTGGAGTACCTGCCCTCGGGCCACGAGGGCTGCCGTCCCAGGAGCGCGCGCTCACCGTCGGTGACAAGCATGATCACGGCGGGATCCGTGCGCGGGAAGTGCTGCCGGCCGCAGTCGGGGCAGGTGAGCACGTGTCCGGCCGCTGCCACCTCGAGCCGGCCGCCGCAGCGCGGGCAGAAGCGGTGGGCCACGTGCCACTCGGCGAGCGCCACCGCATGGACGACCAGTCCAGCCTCCTCATCAGAGAGGTTGGGCCCCACGGCGCGGAAGCCGATCCACGCCTCGCCGTCGGGCGGCTGGTCGAGCAGCACCGCGAAGTGGGCCACGCCGTCTTCGGAGCCGAGGAAGACGCGCTGCCCCTCGGGCGCCTCGGTCGGCGTCCGCCAGTCAACGGCGGAGCGGTCCTCGTTGGCCGGGAACTTTCCGCGCGCAAGCAGCAGCACCTTGGTGCTCGGGTCGGCCCATGTGTCGTCCAACCACTTCTGGTCCGTACGCCGACGGCCTACTCGGTCGTGGGCCCGCATCGACAGCGCGATCTGGCGGTTACCCGAAGCCCGCGGGTCCAACGAAGTCACGCTGCCGACTGTACGGCCCCGAGCACGCCCAGGCGTGCAGCACCATAGGATCCCGGGCATGAGCACTCATATCTCCGCGGAGCCGGGCCAGATCGCGCCGTACGTCCTGATGCCCGGCGACCCGCTGCGTGCCAAGTGGATCGCTCAGACCTTCCTCGAGGACGCCAAGTGCTACTCCGAGGTCCGCGGCATGTACGGCTTCACCGGCACCTACCGCGGCGAACGCGTCTCTGTCCAGGGATCGGGCATGGGGCTGCCCTCGTTCTCGATCTACGCCAACGAGCTGTTCGACGCCTATGACGTGCAGACCGCGGTGCGGGTCGGGTCGTGCGGGGCTCTCAGCGAGGAGCTCAACATCCGCGACATGGTGATCGCCTCGGGCGCCTGCACCGACTCCTCGATGAACCGGATCCGCTTCGAGGGCCTCGACTACGCCCCGGTCGCGGACTTCGGCCTGATGCGGGCGGCCTACGACGCCGCCACGGCAATGGACCTGCCGGTGCAGACGAAGGTCGGCCTCATCCTCTCCAGCGACTCGTTCTACAACCCGCGCCCAGAGCTGACCCAGCGGATGGTGGAGTACGGCGTGCTCGCCGTCGAGATGGAGGCGAGCGCGCTCTACACGCTGGCCGCTAAGTTCCGCAGGAAGGCACTCGCGATCTGCACGGTCTCCGACCACATCGTCACCGGCGAGGAGACCAGCTCCCAGGAGCGCGAGCAGACCTTCTCGCACATGGTCGAGGTCGCCCTCGACGCCATGCTCGAGGTCCGCTAGACGGGGCTCTGCACCAGTTTCTCGAGCTCGGCCCTGTCGGGCAGGTCGGGGTAGCGCACCAGGTCGCCGGTGCGCACGTAGTAGAAGGCGGCCGCGACCGACTCGGCCGGCACGCCGTGCAGCTCGGCCCAGGCGACGCGGTAGATCGCGAGCTGCAGCGGGTCGGCTGTCTGCTCCCGGTTGGTCTTCCAGTCCACGACCAGGAACCCACCCTCGGTCTCGTAGACCGCATCGATCCGGCCACGCACGACCTGACCGCCCAGGACGAGCGCGAACGGTGGCTCGATCGCGAACGGGCTGCGCTGGGCAAACGGTCCGGTCTTGAACTTCTCGATCAGCTGCTGCAGGTCGGTGTCGTCGTCGATCTCGGAGTCTCCGCGACCGGGCAGCTCGTCGGGGTCGAGGATCTCCTGCTGCCCGAACTGGGCCTCCACCCACGCGTGGAACCTGGTCCCGAACCGGGCGGAGGGTGATGGCTTGCGAGGCATCGGCCGCGCCAGGTCGGCGGCGAACTGGTCGGGGTCGTCCCGCAGCCGCGCCATCGCGGTGGCCGAAAGGCTGGACGGCAGGGGCACCTCGACCTCCAGGGCGCGGCTGGCGCGCGCTTCCTGCAGCAGGCGGTCCATCTCCTCGTCCCACTCCTGCAACCGGGCCAGCTCCACCATGTCGACGCCCTCGTCGATGGTGTCGACAGCGGGCTCCGAGTCATCTGCCATAGCCTCACGGACCAGCGCGGCGGCCGCTCGTCGCAGGGCCACCTCGTCGCCTCCGGGCTCGACCGGCCAGGGATGCGGGCTCGGGTCGGCCATCACCGGGTTGGGGTCGGACTTGTCCGGGGTCTCCATCCAGGGGTGCACCTGCTCACCCCAGGACTCGATCACCCGCTTCGCGGTGAGGAGGTACGGCGACGCGCCCAGCGGGCTCTGCCGACCGGCCCGCCAGCAGTGCGCCGAGATCACCAGCACGTGGCGAGCACGGGTGAACGCGACGTAGCCGAGGCGGAGCTGCTCCCGGTCCTCGTGCGCCCGGGCGTGGCCGGGGAACGCCTTGACCGCGTGCTCGGAGTAGTCCGAGACGTGCGGCAGGTCGAGGTGGTCGCCGCGAAGCGGGTTCGGGAGCACCGCCGCGGACGTGAGCCACTGGCTGCGGCCCTTGGTGTTGGGGAACCTACTGTCGCAGACCCCCACCAGAAAGACGACGTCCCACTCCAGGCCCTTGGCCCGGTGCACGGTCAGCAGCTTGACCGAGTTGGCCTCGGTCGGGGTCGCTGCGTCGAGGCCGTTGCCGAACTCGTCCTCGGCGGTGAGGTAGGCCAGCAGCGCCGCCAGCGAGACGTCACCGTCGATGGCCTGGAACTCGGCGACCGCCTTGACGAACAGGTCCAGGTTGTCCCGGCGGGCCTGGGCCGTGGGGTTCACCGCCGAGGCGAGCTCGAGGTCGATCCCGGTCGTGTCGATGATCCTGCGGACCAGGTCCAGCAGGGGCTCACCGACGTACCCCCGGAGCTGGCGCAGCTCCGCGGAGAGGAGTGCGAAGCGCTCGCGGGCCTCGAGGGAGTACCCGAGGTCCCCGGGGTCGTCGAGGGCGTCACTGAGCGAAATGATGTCCGTTGGATCGGTGCCCTCGACCGCAGCGGCGAGCTCCTCGTCGATGGAGCGCTCGAGATCGCGGTCGGAGGAGCCGCCCGCCCGCGCAAGGTCCTTGGCCCGACGACCGAGCAGGGCAAGGTCTCGCGGTCCGATCGCCCAGCGCGGACCGGACAGCAGGGTCAACAGCTCGGCGTTGGCGGTCAGGTCGTGCAGCAGCTCGAGGGTGGCGACGACCTCCGCGACCTCGGGCAGCCTGAGCAGACCTTTGAGACCGACGATCTCCACCGGCACGCCTGCCTTGGTCAACGCGTCGTAGACATCGGCGGCATGGTCGTTGTCGCGGGTCAGCACGCCGATCTCGGACCAACGAGGATCCGGCATGGCGGAGTACGACTGCTTGACCTCGTCGACGAGGAACCCGAGCTCGTCGTCGTATGTCTCGAGCACTGCTGCGCGGACCTCCCCCTGGCGCGCCTCCGCCTTCGGCTCGAGTGGGGCGACGTCATCGCTGAGGGAGTACAGCGGCCGGGCGAGCTCGTTGGCGGTCTCCAGGATCCGCCGGTCCGAGCGTCGGTTGACCGTCAGTGAGTAGACCCGGCTCGACCCGGGCAGCGCGTCGGGGTCCGCCGAGGGGAAGTCACGGCCGAAGTTCATGATGTTGGACACCGAGGCCCCGCGCCAGCCGTAGATCGCCTGGTTCGGGTCCCCCACGGCGGTCACCGCGTGCCCGCGTCCGCCTTCGTGCGTCTCACCGGAGAACAGCCGGCCGAGCATCAGCGCCTGGGCGACGGAGGTGTCTTGGTACTCGTCGAGCAGCACGACAGAGAACTTCTCGCGTTCCGCCACACCGACCTCGGGCCGCTGCATGGCCAGGCGGGCACCGAGCTCGATCTGGTCGGAGAAGTCCATCAGGCCGAGCTCACGCTTGAGGGCACGGTAGCCCTCGACGAGGCCGAGGAGCTCCTCGCGGGCGGCCATCGCCTTGAGCACGCCGTCGACGCCGCCGCGACCGCCCCGCGGCCCGGGCGCAGCAGCGGCCCAGCGTGGCTGCTCGATGCGCTGCCACTCGCGGAGGTCATCGGGGGTGCGGAGGTGCTCGCTGAGCTGGGAGTCGAGGGCCAGCACGTAGTTGATGGCCGTCTTGAGGTGGTCGGTCAGCAGCTCGATCCGGCCGCGGTGCCGGGCGATCGCGCGAGCGGCCAGCTGGTAGCGGGCACCGTCGGCGATCACCCGGGTGTCCGGCTCGTGGCCGATCCGGAGGCCGTGCTCGGTGAGCAGCGAGGCCGCGTAGGCGTTGTACGTCGCCACGGTGGGCTCGACCACGTCCTCCTCACCCTCGAGCAGCGGCCGCTCGGGACCCGGCAGGATCTGCGCCTGGACAAGGGCGGAACGGATCCGCGTGGAGAGCTCGTTGGCCGCCTTGGTGG
The DNA here is from genome assembly GCA_041606495.1 of Nocardioidaceae bacterium. Lineage (GTDB taxonomy): Bacteria > Actinomycetota > Actinomycetes > Propionibacteriales > Nocardioidaceae > Nocardioides_C. The sequence continues at coordinate 5,217 of JBFIWG010000001.1, read as the reverse complement.
TGAAGGTCAGGCCCAGCACCTGGTCGGGCTCCACCTGTCCGGTGGCGACCAGCCACACCACCCGCGCCGCCATCACCGCCGTCTTGCCGGAGCCCGCTCCCGCGATCACGACGGCCGGCTCCAGGGGCGCGGAGATCGCGGCGTACTGCTGAGCACTGAACTCGAAGTCGGTGCCCATCACTGTCTTCAGGTCGCGAGGGGAGTCGATGGCGATCGGCGGTCGTCTCATGTGAGCACCGTCCCCGAACCCTTCACCGGGCAGATGGTCTGGAAGGTGCACCGATCGCAGTAGGCGTTGGCCCGGGCGACGAACCGCTCGGAGCGGACCGTCTCGGTGGCGTTCATGAGCTGCAGCTCCACGGGCTTGCGGCCCTCGTCGTCGGGTGCCTGCGGTGGTTGTCTCTGGATCTTGGGCAAGCCCTTGGCGTCGTGGCGCAGCTGGACCAGCTCGGCTCCCCCGGAGCGGGTGCCCGGCGCCACCAGGTCGTCGACCGCTCCATTGTCCACAGCCAGCTGGTAGAGACCCAGCTGAGGGTTCTCTGGCAGGTCCTTGTCGGCTGGCTTGCTCTTGCCGGTCTTGAAGTCGACCACCACGACATGGCCGTTCTCGTCGAGCTCGAGCCGGTCCGCGAAGCCGAACAGGGACACCTCGTCGCCGTTGGGCAGCGTGACGGTCGCCGACATCTGGTGCTCGGTGGCGATCACGGTGCGCGCGCCCGGTCGGTTGTGCCAGCTGACGAAGCGCCGGATCACCGCTTCGACGTCGGCGCGCTGCCGGGAACGTGCCCAGGGTGTGTCGAAGAGCAGCTGGCCCCAGATCTTGTCGACGTACCCGAGGATCTCCTCCACGTCGTGGACCTCACCCTTGGCGACCCGGTCGGCGAGGGCGTGAACCACGAGGCCGAAGCCCCTCGACGCTGTCGAGACGGTCGCGCCACCGGCCTCGCGCTCGAGGAACCAGCGGACCGGACAGGTGAGCAGACCGTCGAGCGCGCTCGCCGACAAGGTGAGCGGGACGTCCGCGGCTCGGACGGGTGCATCGGAGAGGCTGCGGGCGCGGAGGCCCCACCAGTTGGCCGGGTCGGCCTGCGGGACGAGCCGCTCGTCGTGCGCCTCGGCTGCGGCGAGCGCGGCAAGCCGCTTGGCGGCCGCCCTTTTCAACGCCTCTGAGGTGTCCGGGTGGGCCAGGGTCCGGCGCAGGTCGGCGACCAGACCGTGCAGTGACAACGGCCGCCTGGGCCGCCCTTGCCACATCGACGGAGTCAGCGCGAGGTCGTTGAGGAAGCGCGAAGGCTGGTCACCGTCCTCCTCGGGCGAGCGGACCGCGGTGACCACCAGGCGCTGACGGGCACGGGTGCACGCGACGTAGAAGAGCCGACGCTCGTCCGCCACCAGGGTCTGGGTCGTGGTCGGCGGCAGGATCCCGGCCGGGCCCAGCTGGTCTGCCCGGAGCAGCGTCGTCCGGCGTCGGAGGTCGGGCCAGCTGCCCTCCTGGACACCGGCCACCACGACGAGCCGCCACTCCAGCCCCTTGGACCTGTGCGCGGTGAGCAGTCGGACCGACTCCCCCCGCACGCCACGCTCGGCCAAGGTGTCGGCCGGGATCTGCTGGGCGGTCAGCTCATCGAGGAAGCCCTCGACGCCGGTGTGCCCGCGCTGCTCCTCGGCACGGGCCGCGACCTCGAACAGCGCGCAGAGCGAGTCGAGGTCCCGGTGCGCCATCCGAGCCGCGGGCCCACCTCGCTCGACCACGCCGCGCAGGTGGCGTGGCCAGGGGGTGCCGTCCCACAGGGTCCAGAGCACCTCCTCGGCCGTCGCACCCGCGACCAGCTGCTTGTGTGCCCGGGCGAGCAGCAGCCCCAGACGTGAGGCCTTCGCGGCCGGACGCCCCCGCAGCCCGACCAGGACGCCCGGGGTGAGCAGCGCGTCTCGGAGCAGCTCGGACGAGGACCGCGGCGGACGGTCCTCCTCGGCAGCCGTGGACTTCTCCTCCGCGCGCAGGTCGCGGGCCAGGCGGCGCACCTCTGCGGCGTCGAGTCCGCCCAGCGGCGACATCAGCAGGGACGACGCGGTCTCGGTGTCGATCTCGAGGTGTACGACGGTCTCCAGCGCGTGGAGCAGCGGGAGGACCGCTGGCTCCTGGACCAGCGGTAGCTCGTCGCCGGCGACCTCCACCGGAACGCCCGAGGCCATCAGCGACCGACGCAGGCTCGGGATGGTCGTGCGCCCCGAGCGCACCAGCACCGCCATCTCCGACCAGGGGATGCCGTCCTCGAGGTGGGCGCGACGCAGGATGTCGGCCAGGTGCTCGGTCTCCGCCCTGGCGGAGTCGAAGAGCCGCACCTCGGCCCGACCAGGGCCGAACTCGTTCTCGACGTGCTGCGGGTTGCGGAAGAGCTTGAAGACGTCCTTGTCTATGGCGCCCGCGGTGGGGATGAGCCCTGCCACGCGACGGGACACCGCGAGCAGCCGGGATCCGAACCGCCGGGTCGTCCGCAGCGCCACGACGTCGACCCGCTCCCCGTCGGCACGGCGGAACGCGTCGGGGAAGTCGAGGATGCCGCGCACCTCGGCGCCACGGAACGCGTAGATGGACTGGTCGGGATCGCCGACGACCACCAGGTTGCGGCCGTCACCGGCCAGCGCCTGGAGCAGCCGGACCTGGCTGGGGTCGGTGTCTTGGTACTCGTCGACGAACACGTGTGTGAACTGGCTGCGCAGCGCGGCGGTGATCTCGGGGGTCTCGGCCATGAGCACGGCGCGGTAGATCAGGTTGGGGTAGTCGACCGCACTCTGGAAGTCGAGGTTGTCGAGGTACTCCGCCATGAAGTGCCCGGCCGCCACCCACTCCGGCCGACCCTCCTGCTTGCCGATCCGAGCCAGGTCCTCTGGTTCGAGCCCCTTCTCGCGGGCGCGACCGAGGACCGCGTGCACCTCACGGGCGAAGCCGCGGGTGTCCAGGGCCTCCGCGAGCCCCTCGGGCCAGGTGACCATCTCGGAGTGCTGGCGGAGCAGGTCACGCAGGATGACGTCCTGCTCGGGCGCCGAGAGCAGCCGCAGCGGGGCGGCGTACAGCTCCTTCGGCGCGTGGGCGCGCAGCAGGCCGTAGGCGAAGGAGTGAAAGGTCGAGCTGAGGTTGGTGGCGAGGGTGCGGCCGAGGCGCGCGGTGACCCGGTCGCGGAGCTGCTCGGCGGCCTTGCGGCTGAAGGTCAGGGCGAGCACCGACTCTGGGCTGGCGCCGCGGTTCTCGATCCGGTCGACGATCGCCTCGACCAGGGTGGTGGTCTTGCCGGTTCCCGGCCCGGCGAGCACGAGGAGGGGCCCGCCCGGGTGGTCGACAACGGACTGCTGGAAGCTGTCCAGCTCGGGCGGCGCGAGCTTCCCCGGGCTCGGGTACGCCAGTCGGTACGTCGTCATGCCGGACATCTCATCAGACGTCACCGACAGGACCGGGAGGCACTTCCGGCCACCACATGGCCTGAGCCAGATCCACCCGCCCGGTCGGCCGGCGCGGGGTGCCCTCCTCGAGGTAGCGCGGCCGTGCCTGGCGGGCATGGTCCTCGGGCAGCGACCCGTCGGCCCGGACAACCCGCCACCACGGCACCGGACCCCCGTAGAGCGCCATCACCCTGCCCACCTGTCGCGGGCCGCCCACCCCAAGCACCTCGGCGATCGCGCCATAGGTGGTCACCCGGCCGGCGGGAACCCGCTCGGCAAGCGCGAGTACCTGTTCGACGTACTCCTCCTGCTCCACGCGCGTCACGCTAGCGAGCGCCCGGGGCTCTCAGACGAGCGGGCGAACGAACAGGGCCCGCACCCCGAGGGGTGCGGGCCCTGACGCGTTGTTGCTGGTGGGTCAGAGGACCGGTGCGAAAGGCTCGGTCCCGAGGGCAAGCGCCAGGCCGGCGATGCCCGAGTTGGCCTTGGCGAAGTCCAGCTCGTGGTTCAGGTCCCCGACGCCGTTGGACCCGGCGAGAGGAGCGATCGCGAGCGTCGACAGGGTGCCCAGCGCGTTGCCGTTGGCGTCGAGGAAAGCGCTGCCGGAGTCACCGGGGACACCGGGAGTGGCGGTGTAGACCGGGTGGGTCCAGCCGCCGCCCCGGGTGCCGAGGCTCGTGCCCTGCTTGGGGGACAGCACCTCGACGCCGCCGCGGAGGCTCGAGTTGCAGTAGGAGTAGACGGTGTCGCCGGCCGAGGTGCCTGCGGTGTTGATCCCGACCGGTCCGCCCCAGAACGGGACCGTGGGGTTCACCGTGTCCAGCGACGCGGCGTCGACCTTGACCAGCGCGAAGTCGTTGTACTCGCAGGCGTTCTGGTCGGTGGTGCCGGCCTTCTGCATGGCCAGCCAGCTGCTGTAGGCCAGGGTGCCGGTGCCGACCGTCGTACCCCCGACGGGGAAGGCACCGCCTTCGACGAACTCGACCTTGGTGCCCAACGGCAGCGACCCCGCGTCGCAGCCGTTGGTGTCGGTGGCAGCTCCGGTGCCCGCGCAGTGGGCGGCGTAGCCGACGTACACGTTCGCGGCGGCATCGGTGAAGACGAAGTTCGCGGTGCACTGGCCGCCGTCGGTGTACATCTGCACACCGGGGTGGATGTCGGCACTCTCCGCCGGCGCCCAGGTGGGGGCGGCGACGGTGGTGCCCTTCTTGCCGCCGCGTGCCGCCTCCGCCGGTCCGACGGTAGTAGCGACGCCTGCGAGGGCGATGACCACACTGGCGCCGATGGATGCCAGCGCGCGGGTCCGAGATACCTGCATGTTTCGTGCCCCTTTCAGAGCCTCTGGGTGTTTTGGCCCAACGAAACTGCCCGGTAAAGGTCACGGGCAAACACCAGCGCCCGCGGATCTCTCCGCGGGCGCTGGTGGAATCTCAGGTCAGATCAGTACGACGGCTGCGACGGGTCGATCTGGTTCACCCAGGCGACCACGCCACCACCGACGTGCACCGCGTCGTTGAAGCCGGCGCCCTTGACCACGGCCAGCGCCTCGGCCGACCGGACCCCGGACTTGCAGTGCAGGACGATCTGCTTGTCCTGCGGCAGCTGCTCGATGGCGCTGCCGTTGAGGAAGTCGCCCTTCGGGATCAGCACCGAGCCGGGGATCTTGTTGATCTCGTACTCGTTGGGCTCCCGGACGTCGACCAGGACGAAGTCCCGCTCGCCGTTGTCGCGCTCCTTCAGCATCCGCTCGAGCTGGGAGACGGAGATCGTGGAGTCCGC